>CAZAPN010000022.1:0-14745 GCA_964487145.1 uncultured Planctomycetales bacterium
TAAGAAAGACAAATCACGATAAAAAACGGGACCAGGAGAATCCGACCAATCGTCACCTTATTAGCAAAACTCAACGCCATAAAGCCTCTCTTCTCTATATTATAGGGACGTTATTCCTCAACCTCTTTCAATTTCGTCCCATCCTTAGGACAATCCATGACACCAGGCCCATAATGGGTCCCACAAACAGGGCAATATTGGGCGCGGATGGTCTGAAACGTAATCGCATTGGTTACACTTCCGACCGCAGTTTGAACATCAGAAATGGTCTCATCACGATGAATCAAGGGGATGTCTTGACGAGAAGCTTTTGAATTCATCGTTGAGCAAGACGTGAGCCCCAAAAAAAAGAATGCTAAGGTGATCGTAAAATATCGTTTTCCCATTCTCATATACCCTTTATTATTTAATGAACCGTATCCGTGTTAAGGGCCAAAATAGCAATTCGGCACGGCCGATCAAATGGTCTTCGGGAACAAACCCCCAATACCGGCTATCCTGACTAGAGGCGCTGTTGTCACCTAAAACAAAATACGAATTCGGCGGGATCTTCACCGGCTGCCACTGTTGGCCATAATCGCCACGGTTATAATAATAAATGTTTTTAATCGACCCCTCATCCAGAATCTTATCGTTAATATAAATATCCCCATCTTTGATCTGGACCGTGTCTCCTCCGACCGCAATAAGACGTTTAATATAATCTTTCTTGGGATTCTCGGGATATTGAAAGACAATGATGTCCCCTCGCTTGGGCTTTGAATACCCGGGCAAACGTTCATGCGAGAAAGGGATCTTTGCCCCATAACGCAATTTATTGACCAAAATGCGATCACCTTCCAACAGGGTCATGCGCATTGATCCACTGGGGATCTTGAAGGCTTGAATAAAAAACGTTTTGATAAAGATCGCTAAGATTAAGGCGACAAAAAGGGATTCTACCCATTCATACCATCGGGATTCTCGACGCAGGATTCTTAAACGATCTCGTATTTCGATAAATTTGCTCATAATTTCAATACCGCGAGAAAGGCCTCTTGCGGCACCTCCACTTGACCGATCTGTTTGAGTTTCTTCTTGCCTTCTTTTTGTTTTTCCCATAATTTCCGTTTTCGGGTGATATCTCCGCCATAACATTTGGCCGTCACATTTTTACCGACAGAACGCACCTTCGCACTGGAAACAATCCGTCCGTCACACGCCGCTTGGATCCGAACTTCAAACAACTGCTGGGGAATCAGTTCTTTCAATTTTGTGACAAGCGACAGTCCTTTTTCATAGGCCCGGTCTTTATGGACCAGGCACGAAAACGCATCGCAAATTTTGTCATTAATCAAAATGTCCAATTTCGTAATTTGGGTCGACTGCCAGCCGGCAAACTCATAATCGATGGAACCATACCCCCGGGTTGCGGATTTGACCATGTCATTAAAATCGACGATGACTTCAGACAAAGGAATATCAAACATAACCTTCATGCGATCCGAAACATACGTGCTTTCTTTATAAATGCCGCGCTTGCGTTTAGCTAATTCCATTACGGCATCCATGGACGTAACAGGGGTAATAATCGAAACCTTCAAATTCGGTTCTTCAATGAGGTCGACCGTTGAACGGTCAGGCAATTCATTCGGACTCTCAATTTCATAGACTTCTTGATTTTTTTTTGTAATCCGATAGCTCACATTGGGCGTTGTTAAAATCAAATTTAAATCATATTCGCGCTGCAAACGTTCCTGAACGATCTCCATATGGAGCAACCCCAAGAAGCCACAGCGGAAACCATAACCAAACGATTGAGATGATTCCGGTTCAAAAACAAAGCTCGGATCATTCAGGCGCAATTTTTCAATCGCCTCTCGTAATGCCGTAAAATCCATGGAATTGACCGGATAAACACCGGCAAAAACCAAAGGTTTCAATTGCCGATATCCCGGCAAAGGATGGGCCGTTGGATTTTCTAAAGAAGTGACCGTGTCCCCGACCTTCACCTCATGAGGATCGTGCACGTTGCAGGTAATATATCCGACCTCTCCGCAAACCAGATCTTTGACTTTAACGCCTTCAGGCTTAAAAACACCTATTTCTTCTACAGAAAATTCCTTACCGGTATTCATCATCTTTATGCGCATGTGCGGTTCAATCTTTCCGTCGAACAATCGAACATAAATAATGATCCCTTTATAAATATCATACTTCATATCAAAGATCAGGGCTTTTAACGGCTCAGATTCATCCCCCTGAGGGGCAGGGACATGTTTCACGATGTGTTCCAATAAATCCTGGATCCCTAAACCCTCTTTCGCCGAAACCAAACACACATCGTCTTTCTTAAAACCAAAAATATTGTTTAATTCACTATGCACATGGTCCAAATCAATTCCCGAAATATCGATTTTATTGATCACAGGCAAAATTTCGAGATTATTATCGAGCGCCAAATAGGCATTGGCCATGGTTTGGGATTCAACCCCTTGAGAAGCATCAACCACAAGCAAAGCCCCTTCGCAGGCTTTTAAGGATTTTTCAACCTCATACGTAAAATCCACATGGCCAGGGGTATCAATAAGATTCAACACGTAATTTTGACCGTCGAAAGCTTGATAGTTTATGCGTACGGCAGAGGCCTTAATCGTAATTCCGCGTTCACGCTCCAAATCCATATCATCCAAAAGTTGGCTCTGGAATTTCCGCTCATCAATCGCGCCGGTAGAAAGCAAAAGCCGGTCAGCCAGGGTCGATTTGCCATGGTCAATGTGCGCGATAATCGAAAAATTTCGGATGAACGATTTATCCATTTATTTAATATACTCCAACATCTTATCGACAACTTGCCCGACGGAAATATTGGTTGAATCAATAACAATGGCATCATCAGCCTTTTTCAAAGGGCTGACCTGCCGGGTCAAATCTTTCTGGTCCCGTTCAAATAAATCTTTTTTAAGGGTTGGCTCATCGATGGACAGACCTTTGGCTTTTAATTCGAGGATACGACGTTTCGCTCGTTCCTCGGGATTAGCATCCAAATAAAATTTTCGTTTGGCTTCAGGGAAAACAACGGTTCCGGTGTCGCGGCCTTCAACAACAATATTTTTTGTTTTCCCGATTTCGCGTTGGCGCTTGACCATCTCTTCTCTCACTCGCGGAGCCGCCGCGATATGAAAGGTGCTTTGCGTGACCTCAAGAGTACGAATCGTTTCCGAAACATTCTCTCCATCCAAAAAAATAGACAAAGTGTTTTGATTGGTTTCTTGAAAATCAATCACTGTATCCTGGGCTAATCGGACCAACGCATTCTCATCGGTTAAAGGAACGTTCCTCCGTAAAGCCTTCAAGGTCAAGGCCCGATACATAGCCCCCGTATCCAGATAAAAGAATCCTAGACGCCTGGCCAATTCTTTAGCCACGGTACTTTTTCCAGCACCGGCGGGGCCGTCAATGGTCACAACCACACTTGAAGAATGATTAGACACTTCGGTCGATGGCATCACGAATCTGTCTTGATTTCTGGAGGTTTTCGAGGAGATTCTTTTCATTCTTGGAAACAATCGCCTTACGCAATCCGGCAAGATTCTTCGCAAAGTCATCAATACTCTGGACAAGATTTTTGGCATTTTCCAAACAAATATCGGTCCATAAAGTCGGGTCCGAGGCGGCAATTCTCGTCAAATCTTTTAAACCCTTACCAGCATAGGCGAGACTTTCCGACGGGATACAGCCCACCAAACCATAGGCGATCACATGCGGTAAATGACTCACAAAGGCTAAATATTTATCGTGGTCACTGGGCGAAAGAGTCTTCACCGAAGACCCCATCCGTTCCCAAACCTCTTTGACCTTACCCAAAGCCTCACGATTAGTCTTATCTGTCGGGGTCAAAAGGCAAAGTGCCCCTTGAAATAATTCCGGATTGGCATGATGGATTCCGCTTTTCTCGGATCCGGCCAAAGGATGGGCTCCGACAAAAAAGACATGAGATGGTAAATCTGTTTGAGCAACGTCAACAATCGATTCTTTAGTACTGCCCACATCCGAGAGAATACAACCTCTTTTTAAATAGGGCCCAATCGTTTTAATCGTCTCACGAATCGTTTTAACGGGAGAGGCCATGACAACCAAATCGGCATTATCAATCCCGCGTTTGAGATCCGGAGTTGCGCGATCCACGATGCGATTGCGAAGAGCATAGGCCAAGGTAGACGTCTTACGTGAGACTCCCATGACTTCTTTAGCCACACGTTGACGTTTTAAACCCGCAGCCAAAGATCCGCCAATCAATCCGAGACCTATGATTGTGACTTTTCGAAAGACTTGTGTCATTTGTGCCATAACATCATTCCTTAATCCTGATTGGTATTTCTCAAAAAAATTTAAAAACTCTTAAACCTCTCGGCCAATGGCTTCGGCGATACTTCTTAATTGCTTTATTAACACAGCGAAATTGGACGGCAAAAGTGACTGAGGGCCATCGGATAATGCCTCTTCGGGATTTTCATGAACCTCGATCATCAATCCATCGCATCCCGCCGCAACAGCCGCACGGGAAGCCCCTGGCACCAATCCCCATTTGCCAGTGGCATGACTGGGATCAACAATGATCGGCAGGTGACATGCTTCTTTAACCACAGAAATCGCATTAATATCCAAGGTATTGCGTGTTGCGGTCTCAAAAGTGCGAATTCCCCTCTCACAAAGAATGACGCTCAGATTCCCTTCCGAGGCGATATATTCAGCCGACATCAGCCACTCTTTGATCGTCGCACTCAATCCGCGTTTTAATAATATGGGTTTTCGGGTCGCGCCCACTTCTTTCAAAAGGGTAAAATTCTGCATATTCCGGGCCCCGATTTGTAAAATATCCGCATAACGAGAAACCAACTCCACATCTCTCGAATCCATAACTTCCGTTACAGTTGCCAGGCCTAAACGATGGCCCGCTTCTTGCAAATATTTCAAGCCCTCTTCCCCTAACCCCTGAAAATCATAAGGAGATGTCCGTGGTTTAAAAGCGCCACCCCGTAAAACGGTCGCCCCGGACTCTTTCACTTTTTGTGCAATGGAAAATAAAGAATCATGTCCTTCAATCGAACAGGGTCCTGCCATGATCGTGATTTTATTGCCCCCGATTTTCATTCCTTTTCCTAAATCAATAACAGAATTTTCTTTTTTAAATTCACGGGAAACCAATCGATAAGGCGCCAAAACAGGCATGACCGTTTCAACGCCAGGAAAAACCTCCAAAGGGATCACTTGCAACGCTTCTTCGGGACCGATAAAACCAATAACAGTTCTTTCAACACCCCTGGAAATATGGGCCCGTAAACCTAATTTTTCGGCCTTAGCGACAATATGTTTAACATTATCCTCGGTCGCATCTTTCCTCAAAACAACAATCATAAGACCTCCTTCAAAGCCTTAATCAATCGCTTATTTTCTTTATCAGTTCCAATGGTTGCCCGGATATATTGATCAAGCCCCCACGCCTTCATATCGCGGACAATAACCCCTTTTTTTAATAACGTTTGAAAGACATCTGTGCTATTTTGCTTCACCTTAATCAAAATGAAGTTGGTGCAGCTTGAAACATACGAAACGCCGAGAGATTTCAGGGCTTTAATAATAATCTTTTTTTGCGCCAGTGTCTTTTTAATAATATTTCGATAATAACCTTCGTCTTTAAGGCACGCTAAGGCGGCTGCCTGGGCGATCGAATTAATATTAAATGGTTCGCGAATGCGGTTCAAAAGTTCAATGAGCTCGGAATTTCCCATTCCATAACCAATGCGAAGCCCTGCCAGCCCCCAAACCTTAGAAAATGTTCTTGTGACGACAAGATTGGGGTATTTTTTCATCAAAGAGAGAGAATCGGGATAGTCCTTCACATCCACATATTCAAAATAAGCCTCATCCAGCAAAACAATAATATCAGGCCGTAATCCTTTCAAAAAATCTTCTAATTGATTTTGGGAAGCATATGCCCCTGATGGATTATCAGGATTTCCGATGATAATCGCTTTGGTCTTTTCATTGACAGCTGATTTCATCGCATCCCAGTCATAAGAAAAATCTTTCAAAGGGATTTCTCTAGGAACGGCCCCGGCCATGAGAGTGGAAATCTGATACATCAAAAAAGCGGGTCTGACCATGACAACCTCATCATCTTCTGCGGCCAAGGCCTTGATCAGAAGAAGGATGATTTCATCGGACCCATTCCCAAAAATGACTTGCTCCGGAGCAACTTTTAATCGTTTGGCGATTTCTTGACGCAGATAAAAACAGCTGCCGTCAGGATAGCGATTCACTGTTTTGGCCGCATCAATCATGGCCTTCAAGACTTTAGGAGAAGGCCCATAAGGATTTTCATTGGAGGCCAACTTAATCACGTCCTCTAATCCCAATTCCCGTTTCACTTCTTCAATGGGCTTGCCCGGGGAATAGGGTTTAATTTGCAAAATATTTTTCTTAACAAGATTTTTCATGAGAATCCTTTAGACAGGATACGATCCTAAAATTTTTAAATATTTACACATCCCCTCAAGACGCTTTAATGTCCTATCAACTCTTTTTTCTAATCGATGCCCCTCGAAGTCCACAAAAAAATAATAATCCCAGGCTTTTTTCTTGGAAGGCCGCGACTCAATTTTGGTTAAATTGATTTTATTCTGGCTGAACGGGATCAACATGTTGTGCAAAGCGCCGACCTTATCTTTAATCGAAAAAATAATCGATGTGCGGTCATGTCCCGTCGGGGGGACATCTTCGCGTCCGATCACTAAGAACCGCGTAATATTATGGGACACATCTTGGATATCACGCTTGACCACATTAAGATTATAAACGCTCGCAGCCAATATCGAAGCAATGCAGGCGCTATTATTTTGTGAAGCAACAATCTGCGCAGCTTTAGTGGTCGACGACGTTTCAATTAATTCAGCCTGCGGCAGATGATTCAACAACCAAACACGGCACTGCCCGAAGACAGGGGGATTCGCATAAACCCGTTTAATCTGATTGAACGGGACATTCGATAAAAGGTTCAACGAAATTTCCATCATCATTTGAGAGCAAATTTTTAAATCAGAATCCACCAAAAGATCCAACGTATGAGTAATGGCCCCTTCAATGGAATTCTCAATGGGCACAACGCCATAGTCGCAATCCTGCCGTTCCACTTTCTGGAAAACTTCCGGGATATTCGCGCAAGGAACATTTTGAACTTGAGAACCAAATTTTTTTAAAGCTGCCAGATTCGAGAACGAGGCCTCTGGCCCCAAATAAGCGATTTCCAATGATTTTTCTAACATCATGGAAGACGACATAATCTCTCGATAAATGGCTTCCAGCGCCTCATGGGACATCGGTCCGCGATTCGTCATGCGAATATGCGCCAAAACTTCCTTTTCGCGGTCAGGGGAATAAATTCCCTTTTTGATTTTGGCCTTCTCCTTACCGATCGCAAGGCTCATCTGGGCCCGTTCGCTCAACAAAGAAACGATCTTCTGATCAATCCCGTCAATTTTTTTCCGTAGATTCTTGAGATTCATAGCCACCCTCCTGGGATGGGTCAACAGGGGCATCCGGGGAAATACCCGTCGAAACTTCCTGTGACACTTGGACTGATTCTGAATTTGTTTGAGATGCGTTATCCGAATCACTTTGCGACAACGAAGAGGTGTTTGAAGATTCTTGCGTTGGATTCTCTGACGATTGATTTTCAGTCGTTTCTATGGAAATATTTGCTTCAGAACCTGGTTCCAGAGAAGCAAAATCTTCCAACTTCGGAAGGTCTGCTAACGCTCTCAAACCAAAATATTCCAAGAATTCTTTTGTCGTCCCATAAAGATAAGGACGGCCCGGGACTTCCTTCCGGCCGACAATCTTAATAAGGTTTTTATCCAACAGGTGATCGATAACTCCGTCGGAATTTACCCCCCGGATCACTTCAATATCTTGACGACAAACGGGTTGTTTGTACGCAATAATCGCTAAGGTTTCCAACGATGGCTTACTCAATCGTTCTTTATGTTTGGTCTGATAAAATTTTCGGATATACATGGCGTATTGCGGACTGGTAAACATCTGGTAACCGCCCGCAATTTCCAAAATCACAATCCCGCTGCCCCGGTCTTCATATTCTTTTTTCAAAACTAAAATAATATCACGGATCTCCTGGGTACTGACCCCCTCGAGGACTTCTTTGATCTGATCTAACATCAGCGGTTTGTCGCTAATCAGAAGCAATGCCTCAACAATACTTTTCATATGATTGATGCCAGCCGTGTCCATAATTGTGTCCTATGATTTTTCGGATTGAAAAGAATATTGACAGTCCAAACTTATTTCATTCTATCTCTTCACTCGCTGCTTGTAAATTTCATTCAATAAATCTTCTGAGCTCGCTATGATTTGGTTCCGGGACAATGCCTTTTGAATCATATCAACCGCTTCCTGTTTTTTATATTGCAACTGCAACAAGACGGCCAACGCTTCTTCTTGCCAATCAGGGGTGGTTTTCTGCTCAGGAATCGCAATCGTTTTATCCTGGATAAGACCGAACCTTCCGACTTTTCCCTGTAATTTAGCCACGATTTCTTTGGCTTTCTGCATCCCGATTCCCGGAAGTGTTTTTAAATAATTTATATCCCCTCCATCAATCGCTTGAGCGATTTCGGAAATTGGTTTATTCAAAGCTTTGATGGCGGCGCGAGGCCCAATCCCGGAGACCGTAATAAACTGCTGAAAAAAATCCCGCTCAATTTCGTTGAAAAAACCAATGAGGATGGGATAAGCCCTCGAAGGTTCTAATTGCAAATAATGATAAGTGATCAGATTAATTTGATTTTCGGAATCTAAATGATCGTCCAGTCGCTGAAACACAGACGCCGGAACAACGATCTCATAAAAAATCCCCTTCACATCGAGGATAAGAGAATTACTCCGTTTTTCGATTAAACGGCCTTGGATCTTGGCAATCATATGCTTTTTCCCATGAGATTCGTATATCCCAAAGCTAAGGCCAACGCATCGCTGGCATCCGCGGTCAACTGATCGGATTTGATTCTGAGCATATGGGCGACCATGCCCTGGGTCTGCATTTTCGAAGCGGCGCCTGTCCCGGTGAGGGTTTGCCGAATTCGTTTAACACTTTGCTCAACGAGTTCAATATCGTGTTGCGCACATAAAAGACAAATGACCCCACGCACATGTCCCAAAATGCAAGCGGTGACGGGATGGCTATAATGCGTGTATAATTTTTCTAAGACCATCACCTGAGGTTTATGTTTCAGAATGATATCCTCAAGGTTCTTATGGATTTTAAAAATCTTCTGAGAAATAACGTCTTTTTGTTTCGGCTCGATGGTCCCGGCTTCAATCAGCTTGATTTTGGAATCCTCATAATCAATAAGACCATAACCGGTGGCTTTTAGTCCGGGATCGATGCCGAGAATTTTCATTTCATTTAACTGGAGGCTTTTTCAAGATCTTCATCCGAGATATCAAAATTCGCGTAAACATTCTGGACGTCTTCATTGTCTTCTAACTCTTCCATCAGATCCAAAACCAATTTCACATCTCCACCGACGACTTTGACGGTAGAACTGGGAATCATCGTTACCTCAGCCGTAGCAGGAACGATATTTTTTTTCTGCAGGGCAGCTTTGACATTTTCTAAGACCATCGGATCGCAAGTGATTTCAAACGTATTGCCTTCGCTCTTGATATCATCCGCGCCCGCATCCAAGGCAATTTCCATGAGTTCATCTTCTTTCGCTTTTGTTTTCTCAATGGAAATATACCCCTTTTTCGTAAACATCCAGGCCGTTGATCCGGCCCCGGCTAAACTGCCGTTTTTCTTGTTCAAAAGATTCCGGATTTCGGCTGTTGTTCTATTACGATTGTCCGTGAACGTTTCGATCAAAACAGCGACACCCCCGGGAGCATAGCCTTCGAAAACCGCGTTTTCATAAACGACACCCGGAAGTTCACCTGTCCCTTTTTTAATCGCGTTTTCAACGTTAGCCCCGGGCATATTGATGACTTTAGCCCGTTGAATGGCCGCGCGCAGGCGGATATTGGTTTCTGGATTTCCACCGCCGTCTTTCGCGGCCATGGTGATTTCCCGAATAACCTTGGTAAACGCAGCGCCTCTTTTTGCGTCTGTTCCCTCTTTTTTATGTTTAATTTTTGCCCATTTCGAATGACCTGACATTGTAATTCCTCCTTTAATGAGCCCGCGATTTATGGATGGCGGTATTTGCTGCCAGAACATAAATCGCTGGGTGAATTAAATCCTTGACATTTTGCTTAGGGATAGGAAACAGTGTCAAACTGCTTCCTGCGTTCTCGCAAGCAAAATGTCAAGGATCAAATTTAGACAGAGACTTATGTTTTGGCGACTTATCGTCGCCATCCATAAGTCTCGTCTTCATTTGAGAGCAAGCCAATAAGCCGTGTTCTGTTGACCTCGGATTTTTTAAAGGCGAGGTGGATGATCATTTGACTGACTCCAAAGATCGCTCTTTGGACTCTTGCAGCCTACCCGGAAATCCTGACGAAGCGGATCACTTCGTTTGAATTCCTTTCGGAATCCAATCTTTCCCTATTTGGCCTTGCTCCATGCAGAGATTGCGGCGTTTCACTTTGTGCGGCGATGTTTTTCTAAAGAAAAACATCGCCGCACAAAATCGTCACTGTAGCTCTCCCGCCAAAATACTTGGACGGGTCCGCCACGATTTGTGGCGGAAATCCTTGTTTGAATGTTTTGCAAAGCAAAACTTCAAACAGTCCTGCATTACCAGGATGCATTATCCTACGGAGCTCGGACTTTCCTCCCCCATGTCAAACATCGGGGCGACCATCTTGGCTTGCTCTTTTTTGATACTTTGGGCCGCTAACCGATCTGCGTGCTTGTTTTTCTCTCTCACAATATGTTGGATTTCAAATTTCTTGAAACCTTTAAGGAGATGCTGAACCTGATGATATAAAAATTTCAACCCAGGATTTTTGACCTGATAATCCCCCTGAACCTGATGGCATAACAATTCACTATCCGTAAAAACCTGTATGGAGCGGATGTTCAAAATCAAGGCTTCCTGCAAAGCATAAATTAATGCCATATATTCCGCGATATTATTGGTGGCCGTTCCTAAATATTCAGAAATTTCACGGATCACTTTCCCCTTTTCTAAAATAACAACCCCCAAGCCTGCCTGGCCGGGATTTCCCTGGCACGCCCCGTCAACATATATTTCAAAGATCTTTTCCAAACAGCACCTTCTTGATTAAATTGAAACGTCTTCTTCCAAGTAAAGAATCCTGGCGCACATTTCACAATAAATCAAATGATCATGCATCTTTAACTCATTAATGACCTGCGGAGGGACATTCATGTAACAACCGCCACAGGCATTACCTTTAATCGGGACAATCGCCAGACCATCTTTATTTTTTAAAATACGCTCATAACGACCTAAGAAATCCTTGTCAACCGACGCCAGAACTTGATTCCTTTTTCCTTTTAACACTTTGAGGCGATCTTCAAATTCACGAATTTTGCCTTCAACCTCTTTGCTCTGGGCCAAAAACTTCTTCTCTTCTTCAGCTAAACTATCTTTTTCTTTCTGAATATCTTTACTAACAGCATCCGCCTCATCAAAGGCGATGAGTATCTTTTCTTCAATTAAAGATTTATCGGCCTTGATACTCTCGATTTCGGACAATTTAGCCTGATATTCTTTATTTGTTTTAAGCTGAGAAAGTTGACCATTCGCTTTAATAATCTGTTCTTCCTTGGCCTGCAACTCGACTTCTTTGGATTTCCGGTCAACCAACATCGATTTGAGTTTATCTTCAAGGGATTTAAGGCCAGATTTCTTACTTTCGAAATTATTTCTAAGCTGTTCAATCAACAAGGGTTTTTCTTTTAATTCTTTTTGTATTTGATACACCTCAAAATCAATCGCCTGCAAATTGACCAAAAATTTAATTTGTTCTAATATAGAGACTTGCGACACAGTTGTAGTTCCTTCTTTTTTAATAATAATGTCTCTGATGTTGTTCTCAAATGAATTTTCAATGGGTACAGAAGGACTCGAACCTTCGACCTCTGCCATGTGAGGGCAGCGCTCTAACCAGCTGAGCTATGCACCCAAATTTTCCCAGACTGGGCCACCAAAAATCTTCCGCTATTCTCCATTTGCTTTGATAGCGTGATCTCCTAGGTTCTTCGCACAAAATTCCTTAAAGAAGACAGGAGAACGTTTTTGAATCATAGGCGCTATTTTATCATGGGCCCACGTGGACTCGAACCACGGACCAATTGATTATGAGTCAACTGCTCTAACCGACTGAGCTATGGGCCCATAATATATTGATTTATATCATTTTATAGATAAAAAAATATGAAATCAAATCCCTAATATATCAAATTTTTATCTGCCTGTATAGGAAGATTTTGGGAGGTCGCTTTGCATGGATCTGGAAGGTTAAATTTGGAAGATAAAAAACCGTCAGATGTCCTACAAACTCCATTCATAAGAATCCATGTAGTCAAACTTCTGCAACAACACTTGAAACATGGGATAACTGACATAAACCGCAATATATAACCATAAAAAGATGGAAAGGCTCACGGAAAGGAAGTCAAAAAAAACTTCGACCTTTCGTTCTCTTAAAAAAAGATCAACAAAGGCATTTTTCTTGCCGCTTTTCTGGTCAAGGAGGGCTTTTTCATGATAAAGTTTTTTTGTCCTCATAATCTCGCCGGTCAAAATATCATCCAAAATATGAAAATATTCAATATTATAATCACACTCTTCCCGGGAATGCTGGTCCGGGACCATTTTACAATTACAGCGTTGACAAAAACCCGTGTAACGAGAATGAAAAATATTTGTGCTAACAACATTAAAAATGAGCCAAGGGATATTAAACAGGGCAGTAAAATTGACAGGCTGAATCAGAAATCGCTTTGGTTTTGGACTATGTTTAAGGCGATTACGACTTAAATCATACAGTAAAAATAACGAACGATCCCCCAAGTAACTGCGGATATAGTACTGTTTATATTCGTCGGAAACTTTGAGCCCGGAAGAAGCGACGTGTGTTTTAAAGGACTTCTGCTGTGTAAGCTCAAGGGCTTCTTCAAGGGAAATTTCTACCAATTCTTTCCCGCAATCTGCACACCGCATGGAACTTTCTTGATAAAAAAGATGGCAGGTATAGCAGCCCTTCATGATCACTCCTTCTGATGTCCGGCAAGTTGGAAAAAATAGGGAGCGGGCTTGCCCTTTGGGCAAGCCCGCTCAGACGTTCATTTGCTTATTTGAATTTTTCTCATGACAAATCCCTACTTATGCCATGCCCTCTGGCTCGCGGACAGCCATGTCCAAAAACGTCTTGAGCCGTCGAGAACGGGTCGGATGTCTCAATTTGCGCAAAGCCTTGGATTCGATCTGTCGAACTCGTTCTCGGGTGACGCTAAATTCACTACCCACTTCTTCCAATGTCCGGCTCGAACCATCTTGAATCCCAAATCGAAGCTCAAGAATTTTGCGTTCCCGTTCGTCTAACGTTGACAAAACTCCGGAAATTTCTTCTTTAAGCATCGAATGCAATGTCGCGTTCGCCGGAGAAACAGCCTTTTTGTCCTCGATAAAATCCCCAAAATGCGTATCTCCCTCATCTCCAATCGGGGTCTGCAAAGAAATGGGAACTTGAGAAATTTTTAAAATTTCTTTCACCTTGCTGATGGGAATACGCATTTGTCGGGCGATTTCCTGAGCGGTGGGTTCACGGCCATATTCTTGAACAAACAACCGGGAGACACGAATGATTTTATTAATCGTCTCCGTCATATGAACCGGGATCCGGATGGTCCGTGCCTGGTCAGCAATCGAACGGGTAATCGCCTGACGGATCCACCACGTCGCATAGGTCGAAAATTTATACCCGCGCTTATATTCAAATTTTTCAACCGCGCGGATTAATCCCATATTCCCTTCCTGGATTAAATCCAAGAAGGAAAGCCCTCGATTGATATATTTTTTTGCGATACTCACAACCAAACGGAGATTCGCCTCCACAAGCAGTTTCTTAGCCTTGTTGAACTTTGATTGACGAAGCTTGATAACCCGCAATTGATTTTTGACCTTATCAACCCCTTCGCCTAATTTTCGCAAAAGTTGTTTTTTCTCTTTACGCAATTTCAAAACATGCGAAGCACCCCTCGTGCTTTTAATCAATCGATCAAGTCTCTCAAGTTGGGCAATTAAATCTTCAATATCTTCAACGATTTTTTCTGTGACCGAAGATGTCAGTTTAAACTCAGCCATGGTTTGGGCGGAGGATTCTGATCCCACGCGGGAATGACGGACCTTTTGAATGAGCTTCGTCAGATCCTTAATCAGCTTCGGACGACGCTCGATCTCATCCTTGATCACATCTTCGACATTAATCTCTTCTTTTAAGACTTGATTAATAATTTCCAAAGCCTCAAGCCGTGCAAATTTCGTTTTAAAAAGGGCTTCGGCGAATCTTGTCTCGGTCTCTTCAATGCGTTTTGCTAAATTGATTTCATTCTCTCGGGACAGCAAAGGAATAGACCCCATCTGCTTTAAATACATTTTGACCGGATCATCCAAAGGAATAAATTTCTCGGAATAGTCCGGTTCTTCCTTGGCTTCCTCTTCTTGGGCCATCGGGGCAGACTCTTCCTGCAAATCGGGAACGGGTTGCGCATCGTCA
>CAZAPN010000023.1:0-12261 GCA_964487145.1 uncultured Planctomycetales bacterium
AACCTCAAAACCATACTGGCTTCTTAACCTTAACCTGTGGACTAAGCTTATATAACTTTATTCCAATACCGTATAAGCCCTTTCACGATGTTGAGTGAGATCCAATCCCACATTTTCATCTTCTTCCGGGACTCTCATTCCGACGATCGCATCGATGACTTTGTAGAGAACAAAACTAATAACAAAACTATAAGTCATTGTGACCAAGATAGCGATTAACTGTGCTTTCATTAGCGCAGGATTTCCAAATAAAAGCCCGTCGGCTCCGGCAGAATTTACGGCTTTGGAGGCGAAAATGCCGGTTGCTAATGCTCCCCAGATTCCTCCGACACAGTGAACGCCAAAGGCATCGAGAGAGTCATCGTATCCTAACAGGGGTTTAATAATACTCACGGCGATATAACAAAAAACACTGACTAATAAACCAATGGCGATCGCGGAAAGCACATTGACAAAACCGGCAGCCGGGGTGATCGCCACTAATCCGGCAACAGCGCCTGAGCAAAAACCGAAAATTGTCGGTCGGCCGTTTCGAAACCATTCAATCATGGCCCAGCTTAAGCCTGCTGCAGCCGCGGCTGTATTTGTTACGACAAAAGCATTTGCTGCCAATCCGTTTGCGGCTAAAGCGCTGCCCGCATTAAATCCGAACCAGCCAAACCAAAGGATTCCTGTCCCTAAGACAACCAAGGGTAAATTATGTGGGGCTGGAGTATTTTTTTCAAGATTCTTTCTTTTTCCTATGGCCAAAGCTGTCGCTAAAGCGGCAATTCCGGCATTGATATGCACGACAGTTCCGCCGGCAAAATCAAGCGCGCCAAGGTTTCTTAGCCAACCGCCTATTCCCCAAACCCAATGGCAAACTGGAAAATAGACCAGCGTTGCCCAGAGAGTAATAAAGATCAGAAATCCGGAGAATTTCATTCTTTCCGCAAATGCGCCGATAATTAAAGCTGGAGTAATAATGGCAAACATGGCTTGGAAGATCATAAAGGCTTGGTGCGGAATTGTTCCGGCATAGTCCGGATAAGGATCAAAACCGACTCCGTTTAAACCAGCCCATTGTAATCCTCCAATCAAGGCATTTCCGGGGGCAAAAGAGAGGCTGTACCCAAAGAGAACCCATAATACGCTCATGAGCCCTATGATAATAAAGCATTGCATCAGGACGCTTAAGATATTCTTTCGTCTGACCATGCCTCCATAGAAGAAGGCCAGGCCCGGCGTCATGAATAAAACGAGTGCTGACGAAATAAGCACCCACGCCGTGTCTCCACTGTTAATTAGGTTCATTTTTATTCTCCTCTCGTTTGTTAAAAGTTATAAGTTAACGTAGTTCCCCAAAAAAACTCAGGATCTTTGTTCCCGTCATCTTTATCGGACATCCCTCCAAACGGGGCGTTATAATTCACCGTCGGTGAGAATGTCAGGTTTTTTGTTAACGGAACCGTGATGCCAGTTGTGGCTAAAATATCTCCTCCTTCTCCTCGGATAAACAAATGTTTGTTATAACCCACATGACCGCTTAAATCCAAGCTGATCCCGTATTTCTTAATAAGAGGGAGGCTGTGAGTTAGATTTAATACAAGATAATCTCCGTCTCCTCCGCCTTGGCTTTCGCGACTGTAATCATGGTACCATGATAAAGAGGGGGATAAAAATATCTCATAGCTGAAACCTAAAAGCGATTCTTTGCTGAAGGTGTTTGTCCCCGGGAAATCATAATATACATGTCCTACGGTAATTCCGACTGGCTTGAGACTCATTCCCAGGATCTTAAGATTTTCAATTTTATGCGTGTATGTCAGCGTTGTGTCTGTTTCATCGGAATTAGTACTGTCCGCGCTATTGTCTGTATCAAAGCTACTCCAGATGTTAAGATTCCATCCTTTAAAAGCCGAGATGTTAATGCTGGGTTGAAGGACGTAATCATCGTCTAGACGGAATCCTCTCCACATGTATTTTGAATAAAAGGAAGTGGATCCTGTGACCGCAATATCGGCACCTTTAAGAAAATCCTGAAAAAGAGTTTTCGTCTCCTCTTGGGCTTGCCCGAGGCGGGATACGATGAAAAGGAATGCCAGGGCCATAATGAGTCTCAATGTCTGACGCATCAAATTTTCGTGCATATTGGGTGAAGTCTTCATTTTTGTCCTTTCTGTTTATTTTTGGATTTTGGGTTAAATGCAAAGGGGCTCATTCCCATCGGCGCCGATGGGAATGAGCCCCTTTGCTCATCATTATTTTCGTTCTGCTTTCGGCAGAGCGAAGTAAGAAAACCGAGCCTTTATGTTGCTTGTCCTCCATAAAAGCAAGGCTTCCTAAAAAAAATCCGATAATCCTCATTCATTGAGGTTTATCGGACATGCGTTGCCCATTTTTTTCTTACGTCGCCTCAGGCGACGTAAGTGAGAACGCTTAACATTTATGTCACTGCGTTCCATAAATGTAAATCGTTCTAAATAAAAAGCCCTCTTAGGCACCTTCGCTTAAGAGGGCTTCACTGCCCTTCAAATTACAACCCAAGTGTAACCCCGATCCTTTGTTTTGTCAAGTAAAAATTTTTCATCAAGCCCAAAATGTTGCTTTCTCGACGAAAAAAGGTGACGTGGTTTTTTATGCGCATCAAAAAAATCATTTTGCTTCTGAAAGGATTTCAGATATAATCAATATCCCAGATTCAATCGAATCGTCAAAATCATAAAGGCCCATGATCAAAGAACACCAAAAATATTTTCTCACCGACCACGACATCTATCTTTTTAAAGAAGGCAATTATTTTAAAGCTTATGAAAAATTTGGCGCTCACTTGGCCAGTGTAGACGGCCAAGAGGGTGTGTGTTTTTCTGTTTGGGCTCCCAATGCGCAGAGGGTCTCAGTCATTGGAGATTTTAACGGATGGAATCCCGAGGCAAACATTTTAAAGGTGCGCATGGATGGATCAGGGGTCTGGGAAGGTTTTATCCCCGGGATTAGCCAAGGGACCCTTTATAAGTATCATATCATTTCCAAATTTAATAATTACCGCATTGACCGAGGGGATCCTTTCGCCAATTATTGGGAGGTCTCTCCCAAAACAGCCTCCATTGTTTGGGATTTAGATTATGAATGGCAGGACAAAAAGTGGATGAAGACCCGCCACCAAGCCAATTCGTTAAACGCTCCTCATTCTGTTTATGAAGTTCATTTGGGGTCTTGGCGCCGAAATGCCGAGCAGAATAATTGTTTTTTAACTTACAGAGAAATAGCGCATCAGTTGGCCGACTATGTCCTGGAAATGGGCTTCACGCATGTGGAACTCCTTCCGATTATGGAGCACCCGTTTTATGGTTCGTGGGGATACCAATGTCTGGGATATTTTGCGCCGACAAGCCGTTTCGGTACCCCGCAGGATTTTATGTATTTTGTCGATTATCTTCACCAGAAAGGGATCGGAGTGATATTGGATTGGGTCCCGTCTCATTTTCCCTCAGATGCGCACGGGCTTGCCTATTTTGATGGGACACATCTGTATGAACATGCGGATATGCGTAAAGGCTTCCATCCCGAATGGAAAAGTTACATTTTTAATTATGGCCGCAGTGAGGTACGGGATTTTTTGGTTAGCAGCGCTTTGTTTTGGTTAGAGAAATATCATATTGATGGTTTACGGGTTGATGCGGTTGCCTCGATGTTGTATCTCGATTATGCCCGCAAAAACGGTGAATGGATTCCTAATCAGTACGGTGGCCATGATAATATTGAGGCGATTCAGTTTATGCGCCGCTTAAATGAGATCCTTTACGCCGCATATCCGGACATCCAGATGGTCGCCGAGGAATCGACCTCTTGGTCCATGGTTTCCCGTCCGGTATCGAGTGGTGGGCTGGGTTTCGGTATGAAATGGAATATGGGCTGGATGCATGATACGCTGAAATACATATCGGAAAATCCGGTGAATCGCAAATACCATCATAACCAATTGACATTCAGCATGTGGTATGCGTTTTATGAAAATTTTATCTTGCCTTTATCTCATGATGAGGTTGTTCATGGCAAGGGGTCTTTGATCGGAAAAATGCCTGGCGATGAATGGCAACGGTTTGCGAATTTACGCTTGCTGTTCTCTTATTTTTATACGCATCCCGGCAAGAAACTGCTTTTTATGGGTGGTGAATTGGGACAATGGAAAGAGTGGAACCATGAGACCAGCCTAGATTGGCATATTTTGCAGTATCCTTGGCACTCCGGAATCAACCATCTGGTCAAGGATTTGAACCATCTTTATAAAAATGAGCCGGCGCTCCATGAGTTGGATTTTGAATTAGACGGTTTTCGTTGGATCGATTTTAGCGATTGGCAAAATAGCGTCATTAGTTTCCTGCGCAGAGGAAAGACGACCGATGAGCCTGTTTTGGTTGTTTGCAATTTTACGCCGGTGCCGCGTTATCATTATCGTTTAGGATGCCCTCTGCCGGGATCATGGAAAGAAGTTTTAAATAGCGATGCGAAAGAATATTATGGAAGCGGTGTGCATAACCCGGAGTTCATTGAGGCTGAAAAGAAATCTTGTCATGGGTTGGAATATTCTTTGTCCTTAACGCTTCCGCCTTTAGGGGTTTTAATTTTAAAAAGAATTCCCACGCCGGAAATCAAGGTGGATGTGGCGGAAGATTGAAGGGTTTATGGCCTATAAAAAGGGAGCCCCCGCTTTAAGGCGGGGGCTTATTTTTTCCCTTTCCGTGGCCGGGTTGATCTTCTGATTGACAATTTTATCTTACCAAAAAATTTTAAAAATTATAGGGGTTCAGAGGGGTTTTAAGAAAACGTTTCCTTTTTTTCTTAAAGATGACTTTTCTCGACGAGGAATAAACCCGGCCGATCTTTTTGGGGAGAGGGGATTCTTTAAAATTTATAAATAAATCCGCACAAAAACCTTTTAGAAATGCTATGACAAAGAAAACAATCGATCCTATCTGCGGAATGACGGTTGATGCTAAGCACGCTTTTCAGCTCGAAAGCCAAGGTCAGAAGTTTTATTTTTGTAGTGACCATTGTCTTAAGAAATTTGCGCAAGAAAAACATCTCGAGGTCGATGTGTCCTCGAATTGTTGCTCTGTGCCTCGCAAGAAATGGTGGAAAAACCGCACAATCATTGTCCTTTTCTCGCTCATATTCGTTTTTATTTTATCAATTTTTCTTCCGGCCCTCGCCCCGTTTCGGCAGGCCTTTTTTCTCTATTTAAGAATGATTTGGTGGGCGATTCTTTTGGGTCTGATGTTGGGTGGGGTTATCGACTATTTTATTCCACGAGAGCACATTTCTTATCTTTTGGCAAAACCGCGTAAGCGGACGATTCTTTATTCGGTTTTTTTAGGATTCCTTTTAAGTGCCTGCAGCCATGGAATCATTGCATTAACCATGGAGCTTCATAAAAAAGGCGCCTCAACGCCGGCTGCGATTTCCTTTCTTTTGGCGAGCCCCTGGGCCAATCTGCCGCTGACTTTAATGTTTGTTGGGTTTTTCGGATTAGCCAAAGCTCTTTATATTATTGTGATCGCCATGGTAATTGCGGTGATCACTGGTTTTATTTATCAGGTTCTTGAAAAACGTAAAATCATTGAAAACAATAAAAATACGTTTGAACTGGCGGAAAATTTCTCCCTTATCGTTGATATTCGCAGTCGGATGAACGAATATCATCTTTCGCGAAGTCAATTTGTCAAAGATTTCCAAGGCGTATACGAAGGAACCAGAGCTTTGGGGGATATGATCCTTTGGTGGATTTTGATAGGGATGGCAATCGCTAGCTTTGCCGGGGCCTATATCCCTGTTCATATTTTTCAGCATTATATGGGGCCAACAGCTTTGGGGATGTTTGTAACTTTATTAGTAGCAACGGTTATGGAGGTCTGCTCGGAAGGAACGGCCCCGCTTGCCTTTGAAATATTTCGACAAACAGGTGCCCTGGGAAATAGCTTTGTTTTTTTAATGGCTGGAGTCGTTACTGATTATACGGAAATCGGTCTTGTCTGGCAAAATATCGGCAAGAAAGCTGCGATTTGGTTGCCCCTGGTCACAATCCCTCAGGTTATTTTTTGGGGAATCATCGCCAATTGGATTTTTTAACTTTAAAGCCCTCCTGATTTTCCTCGGGTGTTGTCGGTTCTTTTGTTTGCCTTTTCGTCGGTTTTGTGGTAAATTTTGTACTGCTTTCGGATTTAAGTTTTGGGAGGCATCCTCAAACGAAATCCTTCCCTTGTGTTTTAACCGCATAAATAAAGGACTATCCTCATGCGTGCCGGTGTTATCGATATCGGGTCCAACTCCATCAAATTAATGGTCGGAGAAGAGACCGGGGCGAACGTTACCATTCTTGAGTCGTTAAAGAACATTATCCCCATAGGCCGCTCTACTTTTTTTAAAGGGGCTATTTCCCAGGACATGATTAATCAGATTGTTGCTGTTTTGGAGAAATATAAAAAGGTCCTGACCGAATATGATGTTTCTCAGTCTAGGGTTATCGCAACGACCGCGGTCCGCGAAGCCAAGAACCGTGAGATTTTTTTAGATACCATTGCCCGGAAAACAGGGCTGAAGGTTGAAGTCCTGAACGTCGGCGATGTGGTTTATTATATCGACACATTCCTTTCGTATAAATTAAAAGACATCTATCCGATCCACAGTAAAAATCTTTTGATTGCCGAACTGGGGGCCGGAACCTTGGATGTCGCGGTCATGCGAAAAGGTTTTACCCTTATGACTGTTGGACTTTCGATCGGGACGTTACGTTTAAAACAGCTCATGAGCAAGTTGGATGGAAGCTCCGATGAAACCGCCGAAGCCGTTATTGAGTATCTTGAAAACGAATTTGTTTATTTAAAAAGAACGATCCCCAAGATTCAGATCGACGACATTATCCTTATCGACGAGAATTATTTCTTTATTGAGAATATTTTGCCGCAAAAAAAAGAAAAGCAGCCTTCGGGATTTTTTGAATTTACCCAGGAGGATTCCAAAGAGCTTTTGTCGATCCTGTCCGGTAAAACCATCGAAGAAATTGTCCGCAATTATAAAATTCCTCTCGACATCGCTGACACGATTATTGTTTATGCCATTATCTTGAATATGTTTTTTACGCTGACTGAAAAGAAATCCTTGTTTATCCTTTCGACTTCGCTTCCCGAGGCGATTTTGGCTAATCAAATTTTTAAACTGGAAAGCTCAGAGCGTTACAGCAAAATGAATCAATTGGTTGCAGTTGCGAATTCCCTTTGCCATCGGTTTGAATTAGATATCAATCATGCTAAGCAGGTCGCCAATTTGTCACGTATCCTTTTTGAAAAACTGGCAGATTACATGGCCTTGAATCCCGACGACAAACTTTATCTTATTTTGGCAGCCTATTTGCATGATATCGGTCAATTTATTTTTAACCGTTCGCACCACAAGCACACGGAATACGTGGTCAGTTCTTTGGACTTGTTCCGCTTGACGGAGGAGGAGATCAAGATTATTGCCTGTATCGGCCGCTATCATCGCCGCTCGAACCCTCTCAAAACACATATGCTTTATAGTTCTTTGCCGACGGACAAACAGATTTTGGTCCAAAAACTATCGGCGATCTTAAAAATCGCCAACGCTCTAGACAGGTCGCACAAGCAAAAAGTGAAAGAGATCGAAGTCAATTTTACCAAAAGCCAAGATTTAAATTTGATCGTGCATACAAACCACAATTTTATTCTCGAAAAGGCTGATTTTTTAGACAAGAAAGATCTTTTTGAAGAAATCACCGGCAATAAAGTCAATTTGGTCGTAAAGGGAACATGACAGAAAAATCTTCAGAAAAAATTTTAACGGAAAAAGAAAAATTCATCCATCGGGATTTGAGTTGGATTTCGTTTAATGAGCGCGTGTTGGAAGAGGCGACGTCGTTGGACAATCCCTTGATGGAGCGCTTGAAGTTTATCGCAATTTTTACTAGTAACCTCGACGAATTTTTCATGGTGCGCGTGGCCGCCTTAAAACGGCTTTTAGATTCACAGTTCAATAAAAAAGACGGCTTCGGATATTATCCCCAAGAGTTAGACCCCGAAATCCGCCTGCGGACCGAAGAGGCCATTAAACGCGTTTACGAAATTTATAAGGGAAAAATTAAAAAAGACCTGGAAAAGAACAAGATTTTTCTTAAAAAAGCTGATGAATTAAACCCCGAAGACCAGAAGTTTTTAAAGCGATTTTTTGAGAAAACAATTTTTCCCATTTTGACCCCCATGGCCGTGGACCAAGGGCACCCTTTTCCGGTCTTGCCTTCCAAAACGATTGCCTTTGCGGTCAGTCTTGAGCGTCAAGAACAGTCTCATTTGGCCATTATTCCTATCCCGAAGGTTATCCCGCGGCTGGTGAAATTACCGTCGGAGAAGGATGAATTGAATTTCATTTTAATTGATGAAGTGATCCGCCAGAACCTGGCGAATCTTTTTCGCGGTTATAAAATGGTGGGAAGCAGCCTTTTTCGCGTGATTCGCGACAGCGAAATTTCTGTCGCCGAAGAATATACCTCGGATTTGTTAAAAGCCATCGAAAGCGAAGTGAAAAAACGGCCGCGTGCGAAAGTTGTTCATCTGGAAATTGAAAAAAACTGCATGGTTTCCTTGTTGGAGAATTTATGTCAAAGCATGGATTTCCCTAAGGAGGAGGCGACCTTAATTGATGGAGACTTTGATTTAACCTTTTTAATGGAAATCATCTCGCAGATCAATGACCCTAAGTTGTATTATCGCGGCTATGTTCCTGCTAAAATTGAATATCCCCAGATTTTTGATAAGATCAAAGACGGCGATTTTTTGATTCATTTGCCATACCAATCATTTGACCCGACGGTGGATTTAATCCAGACGGCCGCGAAAGATGCGGATGTCTTGGCGATTAAAATGACCCTCTATCGGACCAATGAGGATTCAGCCATTATTAGGGCTTTAAAAGAGGCGGCCAAAAATCGAAAACAAGTCACGGTTTTGGTTGAGCTTAAGGCTCGGTTTGACGAGGAAAAGAACATCAACTGGGCCAGGGAATTGGAAGAATCCGGCTGCCATGTGATTTATGGTTTTCCGGGCATGAAGATCCATTCCAAAATTACGCTCATTGTCCGCAAAGAGGAAGGTCGGATCAACCGTTATGTCCATTTGTCGACGGGAAATTATAATGAAAAGACCGCGCGGGTTTATACGGATTTCGGATACTTTACGGCGAACGAAGACTTTGCCCGGGACATCTCGGATGTTTTTAACGTCATTACAGGGTATTCGCTTCCGGCCCGATGGAAGAGGATCATTTCATCGCCCAATGATTTACGGGAATACTTTTTTGAACTTATGGATAGCGAAATTGAATTCCAGAAAAAATATAAAAATGGCATGATTTTCGCCAAAATGAATTCTCTGGAAGATCCGAAGATGATTGAGAAGCTTTATCAGGCATCTAAGGCCGGAGTCAAAATTAAATTGATTGTCCGCGGGATTTGTTGTCTGGTTCCCGGGGTCGATGGATTAAGCGAAAATATTGAAGTCCGCAGTATCGTCGGGCGGTTTTTAGAGCATACACGAGTATTTCTTTTTAATAACAATCTCACGTATCGCGTCTTTTTGTCGTCAGCCGATTGGATGCATCGGAACTTTGACCGCCGGATTGAGCTTTTGTTTGAAATTTACAAGGATGATCTTAAAGAAAACTTAAGGATGATTTTGGATACGTATTGGAAAGACAATCAAAAAGCCCGAGAGCTTCGGTCCGACAAGCTTTATACGAATTATAAAACCGATGGGCCTAAATTCGACGCGCAGAATTATTTTATTGATTATTATTCCGGCAAATCTTAATCAGGCCGGTTCTTCGCGTTCGGGTGGTGTACGAAATATGTTGGATGCCTTCAGATAACTTAAAATGAAAATCGCCATCCTTTCAGACATTCACGCTAATGCCCCAGCCTTTGAAGCCGTTATTCAGGATTTAAAAAAGAGAAAAATTCAACACATCTGGAATTTAGGGGACATTCTGGGTTATGGGCCTTTTCCAGAGGAGGTTGTTGGCCTTTTGCGAAAGTTAAAGGTTAAAAGTATTATTGGGAATTATGATATTAAAGTCCTTGAGTTTAAAAAATATGAGACGGAGTGGCGAAGGATCAAAGATCCGGCCAAATTTTTTTCTTTTCGATGGACGCACGAGGCCCTTTCCCTTAAAACTCAAAGATATTTAAAGAAGCTTCCCCAAACCCGAAAAATGAGAATCGGTGGGTTTAGATGTCTTTTGGTCCATGGGAGCCCTGAGTTCATCGACGAAGGATTGCGTCCCCAAACCCCTTTGCGCCGTTTTAAGGAATTAGCCAAAAAGGCCTGCGCAGACATTGTTGCCAGCGGGCATTCGCATCGATTTTTTGTGAAAAAAATTGGGAAAACTCTTTTTGTTAATCCTGGAAGCATCGGACGCCCTTTTGACGGTGATGTTCGCACATCCTATGCGATTTTGGAAATCAAAAACAAAAAAGTTAAAGTCATTCACCGGCGGTTGTTTTATGACTTAAAAAAGTTGCGTTTGAAAATGATGGAGGAACATTTCCCACTCAAGCTTTATCGGAGCATCGTTTTAGGGAAAAGCATTGATGATTTGGAAAAAGAACGCGATGAATGATGCTTAGGCGTTTTTGACGGCAGCCACGGCCCCGAGGATCACCGCGTTATCCTCCAGTTTTGAAGGGACAACCGCACAAGGGCCTAGCCGTGAAAAGAAGGGATCTTTTTTGATCATTCTTTTGACGATCGGCAAAATGAAATTTCCGCAGGCCTCGATGAGCCCCCCGCCGAGGACAATGATTTCAGGGTCAAACGCATGGCGAAGAGAGACGCACCCCAGGCCCAAAATTTCAGATTTTTCTTTCATGATGTGAGTGACGAGGTTGTCTTTTTTCTTAAGGGCTTCTTTAAGCGTGCCGCTTTTGATGGTTTTTAGATTGCCTTTGATGAGCTTCGTAATAATGCTTTTACGGCCGCGGTGGATCGCAGAGCGAATGTCCCGTTCAATGGCCCACCGGCCGCAATAGGCTTCAAGGCAACCGCGATTGCCGCAGTGGCATAACGGCCCTTTTAAGTCGATCGTCATATGGCCGATTTCTGCTGCCGCGCCTTGCGCGCCCAAAAGCAGTTTTCCGTTCAGGATAATCCCTCCTCCGATGCCTGTTCCGGGGAAGATCCCTAAAATATTATTTTTCCCCTTGCCGGCTCCGAGCCATTGCTCGCCTAAAATTCCTAAATTGACATCGTTTCCGATGACAACCCGTGTTTTCATTTTTTTGCGGAGTTCTTTTCCTAAGGCAAATCCCGATAAATTGGCATTTGGCGTGATTAATATTCTGCCGTTTTCGGGGTTCACAATTCCGGGGATTCCAATGCCAATTCCAAGGATGTTCTTTCTTTTTAAGTTTTTTTGCTGAAGAAGATCCTCCATTAGCAAGGAAAGTGTATTGAGGATTTTTCGGTGACCTCCGTTTTTAGGGGTGGGACATTTTTCTCTCGCCAAGATTCCCCCCTTGTCCGTCACAAGGGCAGCGGAAATTTTTGTTCCCCCCACATCGATTCCGATAAAACATTTTTTCAGCATGGCATTATTATATCATTGGAAGATTTTCCTAAAAAATTAAATGTAAAATTCTTGCTTTGCCTATGGTAAAATCCTTCTATGAAAAATCGAAAGAATATTATTTTTTATGTCTTTTTGGGTTTTATGTCCTGCGTTTTATTGGGCGGGTGTGATTGGATTTATGGTTTGCTCCAAAAAGAAGGGGCCGAAGAAAAGTCGGTTTTAGGTAATGCCGAGCCGTCGATTTATAATCCGAAGGTTGAAGAGTTGCAGCAACTGCTTAAGCTTTATGGGTACTTTGCCGGAGAACCGGATGGGAAGTTCGGGCCTAATACCCGGCGTGCCGTATTGCGTTTTCAGGAGACCCAGGGATTGGAAGTCACCAAATTTGTTGATAAAAAAACGTGGGAACGACTCACGGTTTTTAAAAATGTCGGTTTAGTCTCTCGAGGACAGATTGATGTGAAAATGCTTCAAACGGCCTTGAAAAATGCCGGTTTTGATGTCGGAAAGGTTGATGGCCAGATGGGGGGACGGACCTCGCGGATGTTAAAAGAGTTTCAACGGGCGCATGGGTTAAAGCCCGACGGAGTGATTGGGTTTCGTACCCTCAATGAATTGACCAAATATATTCATTAAAAAGATTCATTT
>CAZAPN010000023.1:12271-14671 GCA_964487145.1 uncultured Planctomycetales bacterium
AAATATATTTCGGTTGACGGGGCTGAATAAAGGGATGGAAATTTTATCTTCAGTCCCGAATTGTCTTTTCTTGCCTCTCTTTTTGTCGTACAATAACCTGCAAAAGAGGACCCTATGAAACAATCAAGTTATTTAGAAAAGATATATGTTGTTGATGCTTTACGCACTGCCATCGGCGCAACGAATAAGAGTTTAAAAGAATTTTCCGCCGTCCAGCTGGGCGCTTTGGTCATGAAAGAGCTTCTTACGCGAAACCACATTCACAGTTCTTTGGTGAAAGAAGTGATTTTGGGAAATACGGTTTCGGCAGGGCTGGGACAGAACCTCGCACGCCAGGCCTTGTGTTTGGCCGGAATTCCCGATTCTGTTCCGGGCTATACGGTTAATTTTGTTTGTGGCTCAGGCCTTCAAGCGATCATTTTCGGGATTCAGTCTTTGGCGTGTCGTCAATCTGGCGTCATTTTGGCCGGAGGCACAGAGAGCGCCTCCCAGTCCCCGTATTTGATAAGACGGCAGGATAAAGAAAAGAAAGAAATCGACAGCCTGATCAATGACGGTCTTTGGTGTTACATGGCGAATAAACATATGGGAGAACTGGCCGAACGGATCGGAGAAAATTTTAATATTTCACGCCAAGAGCAGGATTCGTTTGCTCTCACGAGCCATCGCAAGGCCTATCGGGCCGGCGCGGAAGGGGACTTTCTTAAAGAAATTGTTCCCATTGAGATTCAGCCCGGAGAGATGTTTGTCAAAGATGAACGCCCTCGTCGGGAAACTAGCCTCGAACGACTTCAGAAACTTTCAGGTGCTTTTAAAGAGGGTGGGAATGTGACCGCCGGAAATTCTTGTATTCCATCGGACGGAGCGGCTGTGGCGGTTTTGGCCACAGAAGATTTAGTCAAACAGCACGGATGGAAACCCAAGGCCCGGATTTTGGGTTATGTTTCAATGGCCGTGACCCCGGAAGATGTTTTTACGGGAAGTGTCGCTTCGATTCCGCGCTGCCTTGATGCGGCGGGTTTACGTTTTAAAGATATTGACTTGTTTGAAGTGGTCGAAGCTTTTGCGGTTCAGGGGGTGTTGACCCAAAAAGAATTGAAAATTCCGGATGAGAAATTCAATATTTACGGTGGAGATGTCGCGTTAGGCCATCCGTTAGGGACCGCTGGGGCCAGGGCCTTGGTCACATTGATCCACGCCCTTATCCAGCAGAAGAAGAAAAAAGGCATTGTTTCTGTTTGTCTCGGCGGTGGAGGGACCATCGCCATGGCCGTTGAAGTGTTAGATTAAAAACATTTTTGTTTTAACTTAATCCATTGGAGTTAATCGATGTCCAAGACACCAAAGAAGCCCGCAATGACGCAAGACCAGGAATTAAAAATCCTGAGAAAAATCGTTGATGTAACCAGTTCCGAACTCGACTTAAGCCGCGTCTTGAATGAAGTTGTCGCTATCGTCGAAGATTTAACTGGAGGAGATTCGGTCTTTATCTATCTCTATGATGAAAAGAAAAAATATCTTACTTTGATGGCATCCAAAATTCCTCATTTTAAGGAGCTGGGTAAAGTGAGCCTTCGTTCCGGCGAAGGGGTGACGGGCTGGGTGGCGCAGGAGGGGAAAGTTGTGGCGATTGAAAAAAATGCCTTTAAAGATCCGCGTTTTAAGTCCTTTGATGTGTTGCCCGAAGATAAATATGAGGCCTTGCTTTCCGTCCCGATTGTTTGCAAGGGGAAAGCCATTGGGGTCATCAATGTTCAACATAAAAAAACACATGAGTATGTTAAAAATACAATTGATGTCATTCAGACGATCGGAAAGCAAATCGGTGGAG
This sequence comes from uncultured Planctomycetales bacterium, assembly GCA_964487145.1. Lineage (GTDB taxonomy): Bacteria > Omnitrophota > Gorgyraeia > Zapsychrales > CAZAPN01 > CAZAPN01. The sequence goes on from CAZAPN010000023.1 coordinate 14,103, forward strand.
TGATCGACAACGCACAGCTTTATGCCGAGACCAAAAAGAAAGCCATTCAATTCGACAGCTTGGTGACCGTCAGCAAAACAGTGACCTCAGAAAAGTATTTGGATGAGATTTTGAATTTGATCGTGGTTGTCACGGCCGAAATGCTCAACTCGAAGATTTGTTCGATTATGTTGTTGGATGAAGAGGGCAAAGAGCTTGGGATCAAGGCGACGCAAAGCCTCAGCCTCGAGTATAAGACAAAACCCAATATCAAAGTTGAGGGAAGCCTGACGGGGCAAGTGGTTCAGATCAAGAAGCCCATTTCTGTTTATGATGTTCGCAGTGAACAACGATATTTTTATCGAGACCTCGCTATCAAAGAAGAGTTGAGTTCGATGCTGGCTGTGCCCATGATTGTGAAAGATAAGGTGATTGGGGTTGTGAATGTTTACACGAAGAACCCCCATGTTTTTTCTGAGGAAGAAATTGATGCCTTGCAGATGGTGGCCAATCAAGCGGCTGTTGCCGTCGAGAACACAAAGCTCATGGAAGAGGCCGTGAAGGCCAAGCAGGCTCTGGAAACTCGCAAG
>CAZAPN010000024.1:0-8659 GCA_964487145.1 uncultured Planctomycetales bacterium
CGATCCCGAGGTGATTCATGTCAGCGGCCTTGCAATGGGCACCATCTTTTTGTTTAATCCAACGCGGGGTTGCTTCAATATGGCCATCTTTCTTGCCGGCGCTGCCATTATCAATGATAAAGTGATACCCTGCCCCGTCAAATCCACGTTGGGTATGGGCATTAAAAATAGACAAGGCATTGCCGGATTCGGAAGCACTGTGATGGACAACAATGTATTTCCATTGATTCGATGGATATAACGAAACAACCGGGCGGATTTCCTGAGCATCCGGGATAAGAAGTTTTTGGCCCATTTTGATATTCTCAGGGCCGCCGAGCTTGTTGCTCGAAACAATCATCGCCATCGGGACATTGTACATCTTGCTGATACGCCAGATGGTTTCTCCGGGGCCAACCACATGGTAGACATCTTTGCGGACACCCGGACTTTCGCCAGGGTATACTTCCGTCGGAGGATATCGGGGGGCCTTGACCGGCGCACGGGCGCAAGAATTCAACAAGACACAAATCCCTAAAATCAACCAAACATATTTATATCTGTATGACATTCAATAGTCCTTGCGTTGAGGGGCCACCCCGACATAAAGTCGGGGTGGCCCCTTTAAAAACTTCAAAATTAAAAACAATCCGGGTTAAGATTCATTAGGGGTCATTATAAACTGACGCCTAACGAAGGTCAATGTTGAATATGGTTTTTCCTAACAAAATCTCTCCACCCCATGACCGTTTCTAACAACAAAGGATAAGCTCTTTCATTATAACCATACATGAGCATTTCCTGATGAATATTGTCTAAAGATTCATTCGTAAACTGCGCCTTATAAATTCCAAACACAAGCCCCGTGCGATCTCTTCCGGCATAGCAATGAATTAAAATCGGCCGTAACGAAACATCATTTAAAATTTGTAAAATAGCTTTAAGCTGTTTGGGATCAGGTGACATTCTTGCGTCCATCGGAAAATGAAAATAGGCAAGATTATTTTTATGAGCATATTCCCGTTCCCACAATTCCAAGTCACTATCTTCTTGCCTTAAATTAATAATCGTCTTTAATCCCATTTTCTTCAAACAAGAAAGGGATTTTTCATCCGGCTGGGCTGACCGCCAAATCCCGGGGCTCACAATATGGAAATTCTTCTGAACATCAACAACCGGTATCTGCGGGAAGGATCGTTGGACAACGGATTTCGGGAGAGAAACACACCCAGGGAGGACCGAAAGGCTACTATTGTATAAATAAACAGACCCAAACAAAAAAGTAAAATAAACAATAACAAGCGCAATCAGCCTTTTCATAGATTACAGGGACCCCTTGATGATGCGCACAAGTTCTTTCACGCTTTTCTGAATGATGGGTGACGGCTCCTTCGCAAACGCGAGATTTTTAGGTTGAATCCCCAAGATCACGATATCACAGTTCAATTCTTTCGCCAGATAGTCCGTCAGGATTTTGATCGGTAGCCGATGAGTACAAAAAGAAACACCCGTCGATTCTTCAGGTTCTATTTTAAAAAATGAACCTGGCTTTTTCTTCGCATCAACCGAATCGACCAAAATCAAATGAGTCGGCTTAAATTTCCGTATTTCGCCGGTGAGGTTCTCGGGGGCAGTTTCTCCGATGAAAACTTTAAAATGGACTTTTTTAGGACGGAACTTCACCAAGGCTTGCGCGACTTTCAACCCCGCCACATCATCGGCCCGAAGTTCAGAGCCAACTCCTAGCAAGGCGACTTTTTTTGCGTTACGCAGCCGCTCCTTAAGAATTGTTTGGAGATTCGCTTTTTGCATTTTGAGGAGATGTTGTCAGCCCTGGATTCGTTGGAGATGGCGCTGCCGCGGGATTATGAAAAACGACCTTCAACTTTCCGGCGTCGAGCTGGGCCAATTCAAACTCAGGGGTCGCTTCCAACGCTTTTTTAGGACAGGTATCAACACATTGGGCACAATAAATGCATTTTGCCAAATCAATTTCGCATTCAAATTGCTTTTCCCCCACAGGGCGGATGGTAATCGCATTCGAGGGGCAGTCCCTCATGCACAGTTTACAGCCGATACATTTTTCCGGAAAAAATTTGAGTTTGCCGCGAAAACCCAACGGCATATCCGACTTTTCAACAGGATAATTCAAGGTCGCAGGCTTTTTGAATAGAGAATTAAGCGCTTGTCTTAATATTCTTCCGGGTCTCATGATAATAAAAGGATTTTCAAAAATAGGTTCAACAGTAATTGTAAAAAGGCAAACGGTGTGACGACTTTCCAATAAAAGGCAATCATTTGGTCAATTCTTAACCGTGCAAAAATCGTGCGTGATACCGCCAACAAGATAACGATAAATAATATCTTCGCCAGAAATAGCAGAAATCCTAGAAAAGGATTTAACGTGAGTCCAAAAGGCAAATACACCGCAGCCAGCAAGGCAGCCCCAACAATCATCTCAATATCTAAGGACAGGCGGAAGAAGGCGAGCAATCGTCCGCTATATTCGGTAAAACTTCCAGCGACAATTTCTGTTTCGGCTTCGGGAATATCAAAAGGGGTTTTTTCCAGCTTTCCCAAAAGCGCAATTAAGCAAACGATAAAACCGATTAAATTGAATAACCAGTACCATGGATGTTCACGATAAAACAAGGCCATTTCGCTCAAGGACCACGTATTCGCTAAAAGGGCGGGAGACAAAATTCCCATGAACATCGGAACTTCGTACGCAAACAACTGCGTAATCGCTCGGACAGAACCAATGCGGGCATACAGAGAAGTTGAATACCACCCGCCGATAAAAAAGGTTAACGTTGGGATAGTCAAAAGATAAAGAACAACAATGATATCCCCACTAAAAGAATAAAGCGCTGTTTGCCGCCACAACGGGATATAAAAAAACGCGGTCGTTGTCGCGGTTAACGCGAAAAATGGCGCCAAACAGAACATCCGAGCATTGGCTTGGGTGGGGACAATATCCTCTTTCCCTAGAAGTTTTATCATATCGGCCAACGGTTGGAACCATGGCGGGCCCATGCGATTCTGCAGACGAGCATACATCCTTCTATCCAAAAATTCAGCCAAAAGGGCAAAGACAGTCAAAAATAAAAATCCGGGAAAGATTAAAATTGAAAATAAATTGTTCATAAATAGACCTTAGACTTTAGACAATAGACTCTAGACGTTACATTTAAATCTTAAACTTTTCATTAAGCTTTGTAAAATCAATCCCCCGGTCACGATACCATCGGATGCTGTAATCTCGCAGGGTCTGCCAATCCATGATTTCTTTTTTAGCCTGATCTTTTTTAACAGAAATCAAACGATCCGTGCAAGAAAAACACGGGTCAATCGCCGCGACAACAATCGGCATGTCTGCCAAAAAACGATTTTCCAACATCTTTCTAACGGCCTGAACATTCGCTAATGTGGGTGCGCGAACTTTCACTCGTTCGGGTTTTTCTGTACCGTTAGCTTTCACATAATGCACATCTTCTCCCCGGGGAGCTTCATAACGGCTGATGGCCTCACCCGCCGGGACTTTGCGCGGCGCCCTCAAGACAATAGGGCCTTCAGGTATTTTCTCAATCAACTGCCTAATAATTTTATAAGACTCCATTAATTCTTTTAAGCGGACAATGGTCCGTCCATAAACATCATTATGATTGTCCGTGATCACGTTAAAGGAAACATCTCCATAAGCGGCATGAGGATCATCACGCCTGGCATCGCGGTCAACTCCTGATGCGCGAGCAGTCGGACCCACGGCACCTAACCGAGTAGCTTCTTCCTTTGTTAAAACACCAACGCCAGATAACCGCTCGATAATGGTTGTTTCTTCCAAGGCGAGCTTTATATAATATTTTGTTCTTTCTTCTAATTGGGTTATTCCATCGAGAATAGGCTTTTTGTGTTCGTCTTTAATATCTCGACGAACTCCCCCAAGAGTATTCATCCCATAATGAACACGATTGCCCGAAATCAAAGCCAAAAGGTCCATGACGATTTCCCGGTCTCGCCAGGAATACATGAGCAACGTATCAAAACCAATTTCGTGCCCGGCCACACCCAGCCATAAATAATGGCTATGGATTCTTTCGAGTTCGCCCATAATGCTTCGAATATACAACGCTCGCTTGGGGATTTCTAATTTCGCAATTTCCTCCACAGCCTGAATAAAACAAGTCGAATGGGCATGAGAGCAAATCCCGCAAACACGTTCAATCAAATAAAGGCCCTGAGTATAAGTCCTCTCTTCGGCCGCCTTTTCAATGCCACGGTGATTATAACCCAATCGGATATCAACACCTAAAATTTTCTCTCCTTTAAGAGCTAAACTAAATCCTTCGGGCTCCTTCAAAGAAGGATGCTGGGGACCGACAGGAATTTTGAATTTATTTAATTGGTTTACCATCGAGGCCTCTCTTTCAATCTGCTTAAAAAATTCTTATGAACGCAGATAATCGCAAATTATAAACAAATTTTCGCAGATTTTATCTGCGTAAATCTGTCTGCAATCAGCGTTCCTCTGCGTTTTATCATTTTTTAAATTATTTCTTGGGCTTCCAGTCTTTACGCAAAGGGTATTCGCCTTGTGGCCAATCATCCGTCAGAGGATATCGGTTCCCCGGAGGCAACCCTTCGACAACAAAACCTAACAGATCCACAATCTCTCGCTCATAAACATCCGCACACGGATAAAAATGCGTGACCGTCTTAAGAACAGGTTTGGCTTTATCGACAATGACTTTGACGTTCAACATGATTTCTCTTTCTTGCGCAAGATGATACATGACCGCCAATTTTTCCCCTTCATCGAAACCGGTCAAGCTGCAAAGAAAGATAAATTTTAATTCGCGAAAAAGATATTCGAGCACTTGAGGAAAAATGGCACAATCAATTTCGCAGAAAATCCGCCGAGCCCGTGTAATCTTTATTTTGTCTTGGGCCAGATTAAATTTCTGGATCAATTGAAGGCGGATTTTCTCTTCCGCCGGAAATGCGAGGACAGTTCCTTCGCTCATGAAACCACCTTGGCTTCTTTCTCTTCTAAACTGGCTAAAAGTTTAACAACCCCATCAATGATGGCTTTGGGACTTGCCGGGCACCCCGGGACATAGGCCGAAACCGGGATCACCGAATCGATGCCTGAGAAAACGTTATAACACCCGTGAAAAACTCCGCCGCTACAGGCACAAGTTCCAACCGCAATAACAAATTTGGGCTCTGCCATTTGTTCATAAATCCGTTTTAAACGATCTTCAATTTGGCGGGTAACCGGCCCGGAACAAACCAAAACGTCCGCATGCCGCGGGGTCCCTTTTAAAAGGATGCCGAACCGTTCCAAATCATACCGGGGAGTTAGCGCCGCCACAATTTCAATGTCACAGGCGTTGCACGCCCCACTATTAAAATGGATGATCCACGGAGATTTAAGCCGCGCCCAATTGACAATCCGACTGACAACTTTCATAAAAGATTATCTCCTTAATAAAATATATAATCCCACGATGACCGTCAGAACATAAATAATCGCTAAGACCAGGATCCTAACGGTCTGCATCGGGACAGTCGTCACCATCATGGCGGCGACATGCGCAATGGTGAAGAAAAACGCATACGGAAAGAACTGACTATAATCCGGCTGGGCCATATGGTTTTTGACATCTTCCCCGCAAGCGTAGGAAGCTCCTTTCCCGGTTGAATCCTTGCCGCCCTTAAAAGCAAGCATCGAAAAGAATCTCGCTAAAATAAGCAAGAAAATAAAAATAACAACAAACGCAATAGGTGGTGTAATCAAAAAATCAAACATGTTTATCCTTTTAAGTTTCTCACCCGGCGGATATCCAGGCTTCCATTGTGCTTATGCAAACCGACCACAACTCCGGTTGCGACAACAATAAAAACGACTTCAATCACAATCAACGTAATTACAATCGCTTGGGCCAACGCCACATGATGGCTCACATAACCGACCCCGATGATCAAAAGTGTCACGGCTTTAATCAATAATTCGATTCCAATCAGCGCGCGGATCAAATTCCAAGTCATGAACATGCAATAAAGACCTATGGTCAAAAGCATGACGACGCACACGCATAACGGCCAAAATAATGGCATCATTTCTGTTGTCATTTCTTCCCCATTTCTTTAAACAAAACAACGACACCAAAAGTCCCGGCTAAAATAATAATGACCTGGCCCAATAAATCCAATTCGCGGATATTCCACAAGACTTTGCGGACATCGCCTTCGATTTCCGGAGCCGGCATCACAACGTTCCAATTCACTTTAAGAAAAAGGAGCGCAAGCCCGACAACAATGATTAATAACGGCAAAAAACGGAAACGCTGCAAACGGTCTTTCATGTGCTGCAACACTTCTTCTTGTGTAAGAGGTTCTGTCAAACTAATCGTGCTGATAAAAACAACTGATATTAATCCGGCACAAACAGAAAGTTCAAACGCGGCCGCAAGCCACGAATCCAAACGAAACATCATGATCGTGAGGATAACACTCGTTAAAGCCAAGGCAATGGCCGAACGGATAAGGCTCCGCGTCATAATCGTCCAGAAGGCGGCAAGCGTCAAAGCGAATAAAACAATGAGTTCTATCGTATAATGAGATTCCATAAATTAAAGGGGAAAAGGATCCCCACTCCAACCGTAATCACGGTCAAGATAATGGTGGCCAGGGTAATTTCCCACCCTGATTTTCTGACTTCTTCTAATCCTTGGGCCAATTTGCCAAAAAAGATACTTCGCTGCATGGTCAATAAATACCCCAAGGTCAAGACACTCGTTAAAATAGCAATCACGGCAAAAACATAATACCCCGACATCCATAAAGCAATAATGATCAATAATTTGCTCCAAAATCCTGATAGCGGAGGAATTCCTGCCGTCGATAAACTGGCAATTACGGAAGCTGCCCCGGTCAAAGGCATCTTTTCAGCCAATCCGCCGAGTCGGTCCATGTCTTTCACACCGACTTGTTTTTCCAACGCTGCCGAATTGACGAATAACAAAGATTTGAATATCGCATGATTGAAAAAATGAAAAGCGGCCGCGCCAAAACCTAAGGGGGTCGCGCATCCTAAACCTAAAACAATATAACCGATCTGGCTGATGCTCGAATAGGCCAACATCCGTTTAAAATCTTTTTGAGTAAGAGCAGCCAACGCCCCCAACACCGCCGAAACAAGGCCCAAAACCAATAACACACTTTGAATAGAAGTTGAAAATCCAAACACGGAATAAACCAGCCGCATGAGAGTATAAATCCCCACACTTTTGGTTGCGATTCCCGCTAAAAAGATAGACACCGGGGCAGGGGCTGACGAATAAGCATCGGGCAGCCATCCATGAAACGGGATGATTCCTCCTTTAATAAAAAGCCCGCATAAAAACAACCCAATCGCAAAAAGAAAAAGAGGCGTCTGAGCGGACATAGCTAAAGTCCTTTGGATCACATCAAAAGAAGTATCTCCGCACTGCAACAGGATTAAAGCGGTGGAACCCAGCATCAAGACAGTTGCAATTGATGAGAGGATTATGTATTTAAAGGCCCCTTCAAAAGCATCCCTCTCCCGATTAAAGCCAATCAAAATAAAGGAAGAAATCGATGTGATTTCGATAAAAACATACAGTGAGAAAATATCCCGCGCGATGGCAATTCCGTTCATTCCTGATAAAGCGATCAAAAGAAGATTAATAAAATTGAACTTTTGTTTTGGTTCCGAAAAGAAGTCGCTTGAGACAAGGATGGTAATAAAAATAACCACGCTATTACAAATCAACAATAAAAGGCTGAGATTGTCGATGGCGATATTGAGCTGAAACATTTGGCTCGTGGGGATAGACAAGGCATTCCATGTCCCCATCACTCCAAGCGTCAAGAATATTGTCTGGACAAAACACAACAATAAGCCAACGGAAAAGACAATGCGTTTCATCAAATCTCTCGGTGGGAGATTCAAGATGAGCAAAGCCAATAACGGAACAATAATAAAAAATGAAAGCATCTTCTACCCTTTAATTAACAAAAAGAAAACAACACCGATGGCTCCGACAACAGACCATCCCAAATAAACCGTATGATTTCCGGTATGTAACGCGCGGACGAACCGGCTCAATCCCAAAGCCAATCCCACCAACAATCCATCCGACAACCAGTTAATGAACCGATCACAGGCATAACCAACTTTTGAAAAAACACCCACGAACTTTAAGCCGATGTCATAAGGATCAAAAAATCTTTTTTCAGCAAGCTGATAAATCTGAGATAATCCAGGGGCATAATGAATATAATCCGTGGCTTTCACGCCCCTTCCCTTCACCTTAGCTTGAATCGTATGGGTAATAACAGCCAAGGCAATCACCCCTAAAGTCACTAACACAAGCGTTACATTCGACGGCCATCCAGAAAATCCATGCCCGCCATGCTCAAAAATTCTTTCGCCCAGAATCGGCTGGATCAGATTGTTCAAAGGCCATGCATTATAAACCCCGAATAAAACACACAAAAACGCAATCACAATCATCGGGGTCAACATCGGCCATGGGGATTCTTTAACATTCTCGTGTTCTTTGGACATCTTCCCTAAAAAGGCAGAATGACCAAGTTTTAAAAATGAAATGGCTGTAAAAAATGACCCCAATGCCGCAGCAACATAAAAAAT
>CAZAPN010000024.1:8669-14339 GCA_964487145.1 uncultured Planctomycetales bacterium
CTCGTTCTAAGGCCGCGTCATAAACTAATTCTTTCGAGAAGAAACCGTTGAATGGCGGGACACCCGAGATGGATGCCGCCGCGACAACAAAACATCCGAACGTGATGGGCATTTTTCGCATAAGACCGCCTAAGCGTTCCAAATCCGTTGTCCCGGCTTGCTTTTCAACCGAACCACCGGTCAAAAATAAACAGCATTTATACATGGCATGATTAATCATGTGGAAAATCCCACCGACAATTCCAATCGGGATTGCGGTCCCGATTCCTAAAATCATGTATCCCACTTGGCTGATGGCATGATAAGACAAAAGCCGTTTATAATCCTTCTGAATGAGCGCCATCATGACAGCCAAAAGAATAGTGATCGCGCCCACAATCATTAAGAAAGTACTTAAACCGGATTCTGGCGTCAGCTTAAACATGTCTAAGGTGATCCTGGCGAGAAAATAAATCCCTAAAAGTTTTTCTAACGCGGCCGGCAAGAAAGCCATAAATGGTAATGGGGCATCCACGGCCGCATCCGGAATCCATGTGTGAAACGGCATAGACCCGGCTTTTGAAATCGCGCCAATCACCAATAAAACAAATGCCAAGGCGGCTAACGGTGTCAACTCAAGATGAATCTTGGAAATCGTTAATGTTTGGGCCAAAGATGCGGTCAAAGCAATCCCCACCATCATGCAAAGGTCCGAGATCCCGACGATAATAAAGGCCTTGATCGATGTCTTAAACGAGTCCTTCCCTCCGATCATGATTAAACCAAACAATGTCAGAAGAAGTCCTTCCCAGAAGAAAAGAAGGCAAATCAAGTTATCGCTTAAAACAGCGCCATTCACGAACGCGAGGGAAATCAGAAGGTAAGAATAAAAATTCCTCGCGTAATCTTTTTGGGCCATGAATGGCAAAGAATACAAGACAATGAGGAAAGAAAATCCGGCAGACGCAGCCAAGATAAAAGAGCTGAATTGATAAAACCGCAAACTAAAATCAATGGTAAAACCGGCCCAGGGGATCGAAAGTCCCGCTTCTTTATTAAAAAGGAAGAAGGCCATAATCAAATTAAATGAAACGGCGGCGAAAGATAAAAATTGAAAGGCGTTGCGCTTCTGTTTCGGAAAAGCCAAAACAGCCAAACCGCTTAATAACGGCAGCAATATCGATACGATTAAAAGATTTGGGTTCATCGCAATAAAGCCAACATTTGATTAATCATCGTCACTTGAACAAAACTCGACGGATAAAAAATTAAAATGCCGCCAACTAAACCTAAAAGGGCTAAAAGTACGACTGAAAAAACCATGACAGGAGAACCTTCCTTCGCATCAATCCTTAAATCGCCCAAAAAGATCATTCTAAAAAGCCTAAAAAGATAAATCACCGTTAAAAAAGCCGCGAATAAAAACAAAGAAGTAATCACAAGATGCCCGCTTTCAATTCCACCTTGAAAAACGAGATATTTGCTAAAAAATCCTCCGAAGGGGGGAACCCCCATCACGGAAAAAGCGCAGAAAAGAAATGCCAAAGCCGTCCAAGGCATTGTCCGGATTAAACCGCCTAACTGAGTGATATCTTTTGTATGGGTATTTTGCTCAACAATCCCTGCACACAAGAAGAGCCCGCCTTTAGCAAGCCCGTGCATCAAAATATATAACAACCCTCCGGCGATACCGATGTCATTGCCGATCGCGAGTCCAAAAAAGATAAAACCAATTTGACTGATGGTGGAATAAGCAATAATCCGTTTCATATCGGTTTCAATCATGGCCGCAGCCGCGGAAATAATCGCACTCAAAGCCGCAACCAAAGGAACAACGGTTGTCCAAATGGCCTCAATAGGAAATGTCATGGCAAAGAGTCTCGCAAAAACATAAACACCGATTTTGACCAAGACAGCCGCATGAAGTAAAGCGGTTACTGGAGATGGCGCAACGCCGGCGTCGGGGAGCCATGTCTGAAACGGCAGCGTCGCTGATTTCGTGAGCATCCCCACCAAAATCAGCAAAACAGCTAAAGAAGGAAGCGGATTCGCTCCAAAATATTGACGGCAGACCTTAAGGTCAAAAGACCCGGTTTGCTGGTAAATCATCAGAAACCCGATGAGCATGACAAGGCTCCCTAAAAAAGTCATGAGGAAGGCTTTGTCTGCGCGTAAAACGTCTTTTTTCTCCCTATAAAATCCGATTAAGCGCCAACTGCAAAGCGCGGTTAATTCCCAGAATATATAAAGGTAAATCAAATTGCTTGAATAGACAATTCCCATCATGGAACCCAAAAAGAGGACAACCATGAGGTAATATTCATTTTGATTTTTATAATGACTGATGTATCCAAAAGAATATAAAACAATGATAAGGCCAATAAAGGAAGAGGTCATGGCCATGAAAACAGCTAAAGAATCAGCCACAAAGGTAAGATTAAACGCGTGATTAAAGGAAGAACCGAAAACAAGGATATTTCCCTCCCACGCATGGGGAAGCAGCCACGTCGAAAGGAGAAACGACAAAAGGACAAAGACAAAAGCCAACCCATTTCTCAAAGCTTTAGAAAAATAGCTGACAAGCGGAAGGATAAAAGCTCCGATGACAGGGATAAAAATAATACCAAGAATAATATTGGAATTTACCATAAAACTTTACGAAGAACTTTCTTTCTTTGCCACCATATCTTGTGTCGGAAATCCGATAATAGATGATAAACTACAAAATAAAACCCTTGTTATCGGAAAATCGATGGGTTCAAAACTTGCTATACTATAGCGAAAAAAGAAGATTTTGCAAGAAAATTTTATCACAGACAAGGATTTGAACCTGTTATTCTGGTAATCTTTCCTGTTTCACTACGATACTTCAAAGCATAGAGAGGAGATCCAGGATCCCCTGATGGATTCTTACGACAAGCTGTGATACCATATCCTCTATATCCTGTTGCAGGAGTATAGGTCTCAAAAGTTCTATAAAAAAATTTATATTGATCAGTCAGGCTAAAACTTTCAAGACCAAGCTGCGATAAGTCCTGCGATCCATGATATCTTCCTGTCTGCAAATAATAAGCTTCTTCCGCTTGCCGAATTTGGGAAATCATTTCATAAGCTTCCTTATCAGCGGATTATTGAACAGTTTTAATATATTTTTGAAAGGCCAGACTAGCTAAAATCCCTATAACAATAATAGTGATAATCAATTCAAGAAGAGTAAAGCCAGTTTGAGGATAGGAAAGCTTTCTCATTGTTTCCTCCGTTATATTTGGATTCCTCTAAGACTTTTTATAGAGAAATAAGAAAAAATAATCCATCAATCAACTTCTAAACTGTTCTCTTGCGTTTTCGTCGCAAGGCTTTGTCCATGCGCGCCAAAGCTTGCTGACGAGTGGCACCTTCGGTTAGATGGTCATCACAAATAGCCGCAAAACCACGCCGGTTTTTAATCTTAAAAACCTTGACGGACTGTTTTCCTTTTTTCATAGCCCCACCTCACTTATCTTAAATGGAAAATTTTTCTAAAAAGCCTCGCGCCCCCTCATCTTAAAGTCAGGCCTCCCCTCTGACTGCTCTTCGAATTTTCCTAGATAAATCTTTCAAAAATACTATTTTTCGGTCCTTAAAATCATCCGTGACATTTTTCTCTATCGATTGATCAGGCGATGATGACTGGGCTTTCAAGGCGGAAGACGAAATAAAACGCCCTTGCTTTTTATGCCAGACAGTGTAATGTTTTTTTTTCATAATCGATAACAGAAAGGGATTTTGATGGACAAAGGTTCTCTTAAGAATTACCGAACAAACCGAAAATAAATTCTCTCAATTCTAACCCCATATTGGCGTAAAACTTTAAGATGGGAAGATAACTATAGACATCAAAAGATTGGAAAAACGCCTTCAAGGTTATCTGCTTAGTCACAACTAAAGCGATGTAATTATAAACAAAGACCCCCAAGGCGGGATAAATGAGGAAAAAGATCAATGTGAACTTCAATAGATCAAGGACCAGCAACCAAATCCGAACATGGGTCCTTTTGACCGAGGCCGACTCTTTTTCAAATCCCTGTTTCGCGAGTAAAACAAAAGGAAGACCTATCCCCACGACAAGGAGAATGAGTCCGATGGAAACAATTGATATGGCTTCGGTCATAATCGGCAAAGGCCCTGGGCAGCCTCTGGGCCATCCGGCCCAGAGGCTGCCCCCTAAAAATTACCCTATCTTTCTACTTAAACTATTCCAGCCTTCTATAATCGAGATTATAATCACTTATAGAATAGGCGTCAACACGATTAAAAACTATATTAAGACTATTTTATTCGGAAGATGAAAAGTTTTTAATTTTGTGTAGCGGGGTCTGTGGACTGGTAAGAATCCTCAAGATTAGCATATAAAGGTGAGGCAAATAATTCCCGAATTTTATTTTCCTGCTCTTCGGTAAGCTGCAGGAATTCAATCCCCATACGACAATCGCCAGGATCGGCTGAAGCGCTATATCGGACGATCCCTAAAACTTTAATAACTTCTTGGGAGTCAGAGGGTTCCATTGACTTTTTATCAGGAACAATCAATTGAGCTTCTAAGAGACTTCTTTCAGGAAGAGAATGACCGGATTTCATGGCCATCCCACCAATACTGATATCAATCGTTTGCGCATCAAATTCTCTAATATCCCTGGACTCTTCGAGGAAACCTTGGCTCAAGACCTGATATCGGACACTCAAGGTCATCTGAAACCGTTTGTACCTTCGTCTGTCGATCCGATAGCCTCCAAACATATCAGCCTTCCTTTATCAATAAAAAAGCCACGAACTAAGGGGTATATTTACCTTCCTTCTTCCGTGGCTGGGGTATATCCTCTATTTTCTACTCAAAGTATAAAATTTTATGAATCACACGACAAGGGGCGAAAGCAACTTTTTTTAAAAAAAAGGAGCCCCGCGGCCAATCGAAAAATTACGGGCCGCGGGGCTCCCTTCACTTCAAATTTATTACTTCAATACACTCTTTTATTTCAAATTTTTTAAATCAATGACCTACAATTCATAAAGTTCCTGGTCCGTTAAGACCTTGTATCCTTTCTCCTGCAAGAAATTTCTCGTCGAGACTGGGTCTTTGACCTCAATAAAAAAGACCGCGCCTTGACTTGTTTCGGCAGCAAAACCATAAGCATCCAAAATGTTAACCCCTTCCTCCGGAAAGTTTTTTAGCAACTGATACAACCCCCCTGGCTTGTCTTCCATAATCACCGCGAGGACATCTTTAACGGCTGACGCGAAAGCGCTTTCTCGGAGGGCTAAAATGGCTTGTTCTGGCTTATTCACCACAAGCTTTACCAACCCAAAATCACCCCTGTCCTGAATGGCTAAAGCCCGAATATTGATATTGGCGTTATACATGACCTCGGCAATCTTGAGCATACGTCCGATCCGGTTATCAACGAAAATATTGATTTGTTTCGCCATATACTCCCCTTTCTTACCCTGATAATCTTATAATTTCGTTCGCAAGTCCACAACCCTCTTGGCCTTAAGCTCAAACTCAGGTAAACTTCCCGGCTCATGCAACTCGACATGCGGATTGATGATAATGCTCGCCCGCAATTCATCTTGGATCTTCTTTTTGAGCCGTTCAATATCAGCAATGTCCCCGCTAAAAAGCTTAGAATATAATTCGACCTTAACAGTCAAGCG
>CAZAPN010000025.1:0-11281 GCA_964487145.1 uncultured Planctomycetales bacterium
AATAGGCTTTTCTTCAAACCAAAAACTTGGACATATTTTGAATCTTTTGTTAGATTATAAATTAGATGGCCTAATCAAAAGCAGTCAGGATGAATTAAGATTAGCTCAGCAACTTAAAGAGAGGACCTAATCCATGGAACGGATTGATAAAATTAATCAGCGTATCAAAGAAGAAGTCTCTTCTATCGTTCATCAAGAGGTGAAAGACCCCCGGTTAGGATTTATTACCATTACCCAGGCCGAGGTGAGTAAGGATCTTCAGCACGCGAAGGTTTATTTCAGTGTGTTGGGGGGTGATGACAAATTTGATGATGCTCAAAAGGGGCTCGAGAGTGCGAAGGGTTTTATTCGCCGCTTAGTCGGCCAAAGGATTCGGATGCGCTATACCCCCGACATTCTTTTTATTCAAGATCGTTCGGCGGAGTATAGCCAGCAAATCGAAGAAACTTTACAAAGGATCAAAGATGAGTCTAAAAGCGATTATTAAAGTTTTGAAAGATAGGCGGAACCAAGAATTTTTAATCAGTACCCATGTTAGGCCTGATGTGGACGGGTTGGCCTCTTCGTTCGCAATTGCCGCTTATCTGATGTCCCTGAAGAAGAAAGTTCAGATTGTGATCGATGATGATTTACCATCGATGTATGAATTTATTCCTAAGGTCCGTTCGATTCGGAAGTATCATGATGAAAAAATCAAGTATGATGTCGCTATTATTTTGGACTGCGGGGATTTTAATCGCATCGGTCATGTCAAAAAGACCATTGATTCAAATAAGACCCGTATAAACATTGATCATCATGTGACCAATGACGGGTTTGGAACTGTCAATTATGTTGATACCAAGGCTTCCTCAACATCCGAAATAGTTTTTGAACTATTGAAAGAAGCCGGATTCCCATTGAATCCATCGGTCGCCATGTTACTTTATATGGGAATCATGACGGATACAGGGAGCTTTCGCTATGATAATACCACGGCTCGAACGCATGAGGTTGTCAGTCATTTGATGCGGTTTAAATTTCCTGTCAGCAAGCTTTATAATAAAATTTATGAAAGCGTTCCGTTAGATAACATTAAATTGTTCACTAAGGTCGTTAATAATTTCCAGGTTTCTCATGATGGCAAAGTGGTTTCTGTTGAATTAAATAAAAAAATTCTCGAGAAGTTTTCGGGGGATTTTGATTTGCGGGATAAAATTTTTTCTTTCTTGCGGTCCATCAAAGGAGTTGAAGTTATTGTTATTTTCTCAGAAAGCAAGAAAAAATTGATACGGGTCAATTTTCGTTCTCAAGGATCTGTGGATGTGGCCTCTCTCGCTGCATTTTGGGGTGGAGGGGGGCATGCCAAAGCCAGTGGCTGTTGTTTTGCGACGACCTTGGAGACGGCCAAAGAAAAAGTTTTTTCAAAAATTGATCGTCTTCTGCGATGACAAACGGGATCCTTGTCATAAATAAACCGCGCGGAATTACCTCTCATGATGTTGTAAGTTTTATCCGACGAAAATTCAAAATGAAACGTGTCGGCCATGCCGGTACCCTTGATCCTCTCGCCACAGGGGTTCTCATCATTTTGTTAGGGGAAAGCACGAAACTATTTAATAGTTTTTCAGGCTTTGATAAAGCTTATGAGGCGACTCTACGCTTAGGGATGGTTACTGATACAGCCGATATTTGTGGAAAGGTTCTGTGCCAAAATTCATGGGAAGATGTTCACGAAAGTCAAATTGAAGAAGCTTTTCAGAAATTCTTAGGGTCCATTGATCAAATGCCCCCGATGTATTCCGCGGTTAAAGTCGGAGGGGAAAGGCTTTATAAATTAGCAAGAAAAGGATTAGTCGTTCCCCGTGAGGCTCGCCGAATCGAGATTAAAACTTTAAAATTATTGAATTTTTCATCCCCGGAAATTCAATTTTATGTCGAGTGCTCCAAAGGAACTTATATCCGCCAATTAGCTGAAGATATTGGCGAGGTTTTGGGCTGCGGCGGATGCATTTCTCAGATCAATCGTGTTCGTGTCGGCCCTTTTTCGATTGAGGAATCTTTTTCCCTTGAGGAGATCAATGAAAGTCATATACGACATTGGAAAGTTTAACCAGAAAATCGTAAGGCCCATCCTTGCGATTGGGGTTTTTGACGGACTTCATGTGGGGCACCAGAAAATCCTTCGCCAAATAATTCAAAGAGCCAAAGCGGTTCACGGGCAATCCGTTGTGGTTACATTTTTTCCACATCCGTCACATGTCTTAAATTTGAAAAGTCATTTGCTTTTTTTGTCAACATTAGAACATCGCCTTGATTTGATTGAATCCATGGGGATTGACATATGTTTTGTTGTAAGATTTACTTCAGATTTTGCCTCGTTAAGCCCTAGGGAATTTATCGAAGATTATTTGATTAAACGGATTCATCCCCGAGAAGTTTATGTAGGGTATAATTTTCATTTTGGTCATAACCGTGTTGGGAACCCTGCTTTATTAAAAGAATTGGGAAATAAATATGGATTCGTCGTTCATGTGGTGTCTCGCATCAGATTGAATCGCTCGCTCGTTAGTAGTTCGTCTATTCGCCGTCTTCTCACCCGAGGACAATTGACTATTGCAAATAAATTATTAGGACGAGAATTTTCTGTCCGCGGAAAGATTGAAAAAGGAGACGGTCGCGGGCATTCATTAGGTTTCCCAACCGCGAATCTTAGCCCTCGGGGCATAGTTCTTCCACCCCCGGGAGTTTATGTTGTTCACATCCTTTGGAAAAAAAGAATATTTGAGGGGGTTGCCAATTTGGGAACACGCCCCTCATTTAAAAAACCAGGATCTTCCTTATGTTTGGAAGTTTATCTTTTGAATTTCTCAATGAATCTCTATGGCCAGAAAGTTGAAGTACGATTTATAAAGAAATTACGTAACGAAAAAAAGTTTATTTCTTCCGAATTTCTCCTCAGGCAAATCAAAAAAGATATTAATCAATCCTGCAAACTTTTTTCGCGTCTTAAAAAGTAAAACCTCCTTTTTTAGCGGTAATTCCACAATATGTAGTCAATTTAGCCCCCAGGCCTACAATCCCTAGATTTATATAAAATTATATTAAATTTGTGGTTGACAATAAATATTTAATTCATTATACTGCATTTAAAGTGGAGGAAAGTGGAGGAAAGTGGTTTAAGGATCGGAGCCCATGTTTTACGGAGAATACTTCCATCAAATAGACCGGAAAGGTCGTCTGATTATGCCATCGCGTTTTCGGGATGTGGCGAAGGAAAACGGGATTGATCAATTTTTTCTGACCCGGGGTCTGGATAAATGTATTTTTATGTTCAGTCCAGAAGAATGGCGACTCCAAGAACAGAAGCTTAAGAATATCCCTTTCACGAAGCAACAAGCGAGAAGTTTTAATCGTATGTTTTTTTCTGGGGCGGTCGATGTCGTCCCCGATCGGCAAGGCCGATTTATTATCCCTCAGTATTTAAAAGATTTTTCCGCGATCAAACGTGAAACCGTCATTATTGGGGTTTCAACACGGATTGAAATTTGGGATGTTGATGTTTGGAAAGAATTTTATGCCAATTCCACGAATTCATTTGAAGAAGTTGCTGAGAAGATTTTTGATGTCCAATAAACAAGCGAGAAAAAATGGTTAGTCAAATGACCCATCTGCCCGTGATGTACGACGAGGTTTTGCAATATCTCTCTCCTCAGGAAGGAGATTGCATCGTCGACTGTACCTTGGGATTGGGAGGGCATGCCTTAGGCATTGTGAAATTAATCGGAGCAAAAGGGTGTTTTATCGGGATCGATCGTGATGGGGAGTCTCTCGAGCTAGCAAAAAGTACATTAGAAGGTTATGGCCATCTTTGCCATTTCGTCCAGAGTGATTTTCGTGATATTGATCAGATTCTTCAGCGTTTTAATATTGATAAAGTTGATGGGATACTTTTGGACTTGGGCGTCTCTAGTTTTCAACTTGATAACCCCGTCAGGGGTTTTAGTATCAAGGCCGATGGCCCCTTGGATATGCGCATGGATAAAACAAGCTACATTTGCGCGTATGACCTTGTTAATTCGCTGTCTGAAAAAGAGATTTCAACGATCTTAAAGAATTTTGGAGAGGAACGCTGGCATCATCGCATCGCGAATCTCCTTGTTAAAGAGCGTAATCAACGGACCATTGAATCGACTCAAGATTTAAGTGATATTGTGATGCGTGCCATTCCCCATTGGTCCCGTCGAGAGAAAATCCATCCAGCCACGCGAACATTCCAAGCCTTTCGGATTGCTGTTAATCGAGAGTTAGAGGCGCTGGAAATCGCGCTCACAAAATGTGTTGATTATCTTAACGATGGCGCTCGTTTGTGTGTCATTTCTTTCCATTCTCTTGAAGATCGTATCGTAAAAAAACGATTAAAATATTTCGTTCAGGAAAAAAAGATCAAGTTGATTTTAAAAAAACCATTAACCCCGGCGGAGCATGAAGTGGAAAATAATCCGCGCGCTCGCAGTGCGAAACTGCGGGTGGCAGAAAGGATTCAATGAAGTTATCTCGTTTTTTTCTGGTGATGATTTTTCTGACAATTTTATCCCTTGTTTATATTCAACTGCAAGTTCAGATTTATGATTTGGCCTATCAAGGGAAAAATCGAGAGCACCAGATGCGAAAACTAATGGATGAGAACAGTCATGTGACTTATCGCATTTGTCTTTTGAAGTCCGCCAATCATCTTGGAGTCAAATTGTTGACCGAAGATTCTCAAATGTGTTTTTTGGATAATCGAAATGTCCTTCAGGTGAAGACATCCGTTCCCGAATCCCAAGGAACAATGGGGCTGGCCTCATTGCCTAAATCAGAAAATCCTGTGAGAATTTTGCAAAATATTTTTTCTTTAAAATCTCAGGCAGAAGCCAAACCCGTTCGATAATACGTTTAAAACGCAAACATCCAGCTTGCCCAAGATTGGTAGGCTGTTTAACTCTATAAAAAGAACCTGTTTTTATTGTGTATAACTCCAAAAGTTCGTTCCGCTTTAGCCTCGTATTCTTCGTTATTATTTTATCTCTAGGATATCTCTCGGTCCGACTTATCTTGATTCAGGTCTTTCGGTCCAATTATTTGGCTGATCTTGCCCAGAAACAACATGACCATTTTATCCTTTTGGAACCTAAACGAGGAAATATTTTTGATAGGAAACTTCGTCCTTTAGCTTTCAATGTTCCTGCCTATTCATTGTATGCGCAACCGAAAATGATGACCTTGGCTGACAAAAATGAAGCCTTGCGGAAATTACCGTCCCTGTTAGGACTCAACCCCAATCTTGTTAAAGAAAGGCTGAATCGTCCCAAATATTTTGTTTGGCTTGCACGGAAATTATCTTTACCGCAGGTTCAAATGATTCGCCAATGGAAAATCAAAGGGTTAGATTTTTTGCAGGAGAGCCGACGGTCCTATCCTAATGAGTTCCTGGCTGCCCATCTTGTTGGTTTTGCTGGCATTGATAATCAAGGTTTGGAGGGGATCGAATTAGTTTATGATAAATATTTAAAAGGTAAATCCGGTTGGTCTAAGATTTTACGCGATGCCCGTCAACAAGAGTTATTAATTGAAAAGAATTTCATTCCCCCACAGAATGGATTTGATCTGATCTTGACCATCGACGAAACGATTCAATACCTTGCCGAACGAGCTGTCGATAAGGCTTTTAAGAAACATAATGCTAGAGGGGCAATTTTAATCTTGATGAATCCCAAGACCGGAGAAATTTTAGCTCTGGTCAACCGACCGACTTATGATTTAGCGAATCCGAGTCGATATTCCACAGATAGCCGTCGGAATCGTGCGATTAACGATATGTATGAGCCTGGTTCCATCTTTAAAATTGTCACGGCGACAGCGGCTTTAGAAGAAGGGGGCATGAACGAGAACGATAAATTCTTCTGCGAGAATGGTTCTTATAAAGTCGCTAATCATATCCTTCATGATCATACTCCCCATGGGACTCTTACGTTCAGCGAGGTTTTTGAACAATCGAGCAATATCGGGGTCACTAAGATCGCTCAGAAATTAGGTCCCGCCATGATTTACAAGTATGCACGGTTGTTTCGTTTTGGGATACCGACGGGAATTGAATTAGTTGGAGAGACAGGGGGTGTCTTAAAACCACCCTCTCAGTGGTCTAAAACATCCATCGGTGCGATTCCGATCGGACAGGAAGTGACGGTAACCGCCTTACAGATGGTTTGTGCCATGAGCGTTATTGCGAATGAAGGCATCTACATGAAGCCGTATGTGGTAAAATACATCCAAGATCAAGAGGGAGAAATTATCGAAGAATTTCATCCTCAACACGAGGGTCAGGTGATGAAGCCGGAAACGGCTCTTCGTGTAAAAAACATCCTTACAAAAGTTGTGGCTAAAGGGACAGGACGCATGGCGATGATTGATAATGTGCTGGTTGCCGGAAAAACAGGGACCGCACAGAAAGTTGAGAATGGAACTTACTCGCATAGTAAGTTTTATGCTTCATTTGTCGGCTTCGCCCCCGTAGAAGATCCGAAAATTGCCATGGTTGTTGTCTTTGATGAACCCCATGGAACTCATTATGGAGGGACCGTCGCTGCCCCAGTTTTTAAAGAGGTGGCCCAGGATGTCCTTAAATATTTAAATACAAATCAATAGTTGATCCTATGTTATTAAAGGAACTTATTCAGGATGTTTATTTAAAAGAACTCTCTAAGACGGTAGAAAATATTAGTATTTCTGGGATTAGCAGTGATTCTCGTCATCTTCGCCCCGGTGATATTTTCATTGCGCTTCAGGGCCCATCGATGGATGGGGAGAAATTTATCCTCGATG
Source organism: uncultured Planctomycetales bacterium (assembly GCA_964487145.1). Taxonomy (GTDB): domain Bacteria; phylum Omnitrophota; class Gorgyraeia; order Zapsychrales; family CAZAPN01; genus CAZAPN01. The sequence continues at coordinate 6,844 of CAZAPN010000025.1, forward strand.
CGATTCGCCAGGGAGCAGCCGCTATCGTGAAAAGTAATCGAGAAAGGGTTTTTCCCTCAAGCCAAGTTCCGATTTTAGAAGTCGAAAATCCACGTGCCTTTTTATACGCCATCTGCCGGAAGTTTTATGATGATCCATCGCAAAAACTTAAAATTATCGGTGTGACAGGGACCAATGGTAAGACGACGATTACCTATTTATTGGAATCGATCCTACAGCAAAAAGGGAAAAAGTGCGGAGTCATCGGAACGGTTAATTATCGAATAGGAAATCAAGTATATCCCGCCAATAATACAACCCCCGGACTTGTGGACACGTACCAACTCTGGCAGAAAATGATTCAACAGCAGTGTCAGTTTTGTTTCATGGAAGTGTCTTCTCATGCTCTTGCTCAGGAACGGATTTCACCGGCGGATTTTTATTCGGCCATATTTACGAATCTCACAGGCGACCATTTGGATTATCACAAGGATATGGAGGATTATTTTTTAGCTAAAGCCAAATTATTTGTTTCATTGCCCGCGACAGCTACGGCCATCATTAATCAAGATGATTTTTATGGTCCCCGGTTAATCCCCATGACAAAATCTAAAGTTATGACTTATGGGATTAAGAATACAGCTGACGTCATGGCCCAAAATATCGTTTTAGGTTTACAAAGCACAGAATTTTCAGTCCGGACCCGTTCGGGGCCGATGATCTTTCGCACAGGATTGATTGGTCAACATAATGTTTATAATATTTTGGCGGTAATAGCTGAAGGGTTATCGTTAGGATTCCCGTTGGAGCAAATCAAGGAGGGGATTGAGAATTTTACTGTTGTTCCCGGTCGCTTGGAACGCGTTGAATGTGGACAAGATTTTTGTGTCTTTGTCGATTATGCTCATACGGAAGATGCCTTAAAAAATGTTTTACTAAGTTTAAAACAAATTCACCATTCGCGTCTTATTGTTGTTTTTGGTTGCGGCGGAGATCGGGATCGAACAAAACGGCCCAAGATGGGAAAGGTCGCGGATGATTTGGCCGATCAAATTATCCTGACCAATGATAATCCACGCAGTGAAGAGCCTCTAGAAATCGTTCGTGAAATCCTGTCCGGAATTTCAGGAAAGAGTTTTGAGGTCATTTTAGATCGGAAGGAAGCGATCTGCCATGCCCTCAAGATTGCGCGTCAAGATGATATTGTTTTAATTGCTGGTAAGGGGCATGAAGATTATCAGATTTTTAAGAACGAGAGAATTCATTTTGATGACCGAGAAGTTGTTCGAGATTTTTTCAAAAAGGTTAAAGGTTAATCACGTGTTTACGATAAAAGAAATCATTAAGGCCACCCAAGGGACCCTCCTGCAAGGAGATGCGTCGTCAAACGTTTCAGGAGTTTCTTCAGACACGCGTATGATTAAAGAGGGGAACCTTTTTATTGCACTTAAGGGGCCGAATTTTGATGGGCACTCTTTTCTTTCCATGGCGGTTCAAAAAGGCGCGAAAGCGCTGGTTGTTTCTCAAAAACCCCGGGATCGATTTTCTGAAAAGATAGATATTATTTTAGTTGCTGATACACGCAAAGCCTTGGGATCAATCGCCGGCTTTCATCGAAAACGTTTTAAAATTCCTGTCATTGCGATTACCGGAAGCAGTGGCAAAACAACCACCAAAGAGATGCTCGCTGCTGTTTTGACCAAACGATATAACGTCTTGAAGAATATCGCCACAGAAAATAATGATGTCGGGGTCCCGTCGACCCTTTTAAAACTCAACCATGATCATGATATCGCTGTCCTTGAATTTGGCACGAATCATTTTGGGGAAATTCGCTGGTTGACGCAGGTGACTTCACCCACGGTATCGATCCTGCTTAATATCGGGGAATCACATCTGGAATATTTCAAGAGTTTATCCGGGGTCTTTAAAGAAAAGTTTGATATTGTCAGATTCATGAAGAAACCCGGAGTTGTCATTTATAACAAAGACGACCGGTTCCTTAAGAAAATCCCAGAGAAGAAGATTTTTGGCAGAAAGATTTCTTTTGGTCTTCAGCGACCGGCCGATTTCCTTGCTCAGGAGATCGAAATTGTCCGTCATCAGTTCCTGCGTTTTAAAATAAATACAAATTCGTTTCAGATTCAAGCTCCGATTTGGCATAATGTATATAACGCTTTAGCAACGATTAGTTGCGCACGGTTATTTAAAGTCTCTTGGGTGGACATCGAGATCGTTTTAAAGGAGTTTTCCTTCCCTAAGGGCCGCCAAGTCTTTCATTCGATTGGATCTTTGAATGTGATTGATGACACGTATAACGCTAACCCCGTGTCTTTTCGCAGTGCGGTCCGGACGTTGCAAGATTTAGACTCCAAGGGAAGAAAGATCCTCTTGTGCGCTGATATGCTGGAATTGGGGGAGAAATCCAGGGATCTCCATCGTGAGGTCGGCGGGTTAGTTGCGTCAGCTGAATTTGATTTTGTGTTTTCTATCGGGAGACTGGCGCAGCTTATAACACAGGAAGTCCGTAAGAAAAAAGTGAGCAGGGCGTTTCATTTTTCAACGATTGAACGTCTTACCAAAGAATTAAAAGACATCCTGAGACCCGGCGACACAATTTTGGTCAAAGGATCCCGGGGCATGCATTTAGAAAAAATTGTTGATTTTCTTAAGAAGGAATTTGGGAAATAGAAATCTGTTAGGAAAGGACTTTTATGTTTTATTTTTTATCGACCTTAAGGTATGCGTATACTGAATTTAATATTTTTCGTTACATCACTTTTCGCTGTGCCATGGCGGCTTTTACCACGTTCATGTTGTGTGTGATTTTCGGCCCCATCATCATCCGAAAATTTAAAGAGCGCCAGATTCAGGAAAAAATCAACCGGGAAGATTGTCCTCAGCTCGATCATGTTCAGAGTCATAAAAAAGGGACCCCCACCATGGGTGGAATTTTTATGATTGGAAGCATCCTCATCTCTGTGCTTTTATGGGCGGACTTAGGAAATCGTTATATTCTTTTGACCATTTTAACTTGTGTTTGGCTTGCGATTCTTGGCGGGGTTGATGATTATATCAAATTGACGCATCGGCAGGGCATAAAGCGAGGTTTGGGTGTGAGGGTGAAATTGCTTTGGGAGATTTTGCTCGGGGTCATCATCGGAATATGTGTTTATCTGGACCCGAATATCTCCACAAAGTTGGATATCCCTTTTTTGAAAAATGCTTTTTTTGATTTGGGTCTTTTCTTCATTCCTTTTGTAGCCTTGGTTATCATCGGCTCTTCGAATTCCGTTAATCTGACCGACGGTCTGGATGGCCTTGCGATTGGTTGCGTGTTAATCGTTTCTTTTGCCTTCAGTATTTTAAGCTACATCACGGGTCACATGAAATTCAGTCAGTATTTGTTGCTTCCCTATATCGCCGGTTCAGGCGAGTTAGCTGTTTTTTGTTCTGCGATATTAGGCGCAAGTTTAGGCTTCCTGTGGTTTAATTCGTATCCGGCCAGTATTTTTATGGGGGATGTAGGTTCTTTATCCTTAGGGGGGATGATCGGCGTTATTGCTGTCTTTATTAAAAAAGAAATCCTTTTGATTTTGGTCGGAGGGATTTTTGTCGTCGAAGCCATGTCTGTCATTTTGCAAGTCCTGTCCTTTAAGACAAGGCGCAAACGTATTTTCAAAGTGGCCCCTTTGCATCATCATTTGCAGCTTTGCGGGTGGAGTGAGTCTAAGATTATTATTAGGTTTTGGATTGTTGCGATTATCCTGGCCTTGTTAACGTTAACGACTTTAAAGATTCGATAAGATGGATGTTGCCTATAAACGAGTTGCCATTATCGGTTTTGCCCGAAGTGGAATGGCTGTCGCAAAAACGGTTTTACGCTTAAAGGGAAAACCTAAGATTTCCGACAGCGCCGATTATAGCAAAATAAAATCTGTTCATGAACAATGGGCCCTCAAAGATCAAGTTCCTCTTGAGATCGGAGGCCACACCAGATCTTTTATTCAAGACAGTGATTTGGTTGTTTTAAGTCCCGGAGTTAGGATTGATTCGGAAGTTGTCACCTGGGCGAGAGAAAAAGAGATTTTGGTTTTAGGTGAAGTCGAGTTCGCCTGGCAGCTCAATCGTCAGCCTATCGTCGCTATTACGGGAAGTAATGGCAAGACAACCGTCAGCACGCTGACGAAAGAGATTCTTGCCAAGTCGGGCAAAAAGGTTTGCCTTTGCGGGAATATTGGGACTCCTTTTAGCGATTTTGTTTTAGACTTGCCTCCTGATGCGGTTGTGGTCATGGAAATCAGTTCCTTCCAGCTTGAATCCATTATTGATTTTCGCCCTCATGTGGCTGTTTTTACGAATTTTAGCCAGAATCATCTTGATCGGCATAAAGATTTAGATGAATATCTTCAGGCGAAGTCGAGGATCTTTCTTAACCAAAAGAACGATGATTATGCGG
>CAZAPN010000025.1:11291-14298 GCA_964487145.1 uncultured Planctomycetales bacterium
GATCCTTTTATAAAGAGCTTGATGCCGAATGTCAAATCCACAATAAGCTTTTATAACGAACCAGCAAAACGGAAACTTTATCAAAGTGAGAATCCCAACTTTCTGGCGGCGATGGATGCGGCCGCGAAGTTTGGCGTTGATGTTACAACGGGATTACAGGTCCTCAGAGAATTCAAAGGGGTTGAGCATCGGTTGGAATGGGTTCGCAATCTCAATGGGGTTGATTATATCAATGATTCGAAAGCGACCACCGTTGAATCAGGACGATGGGCTCTTCAGGCCATTCCTCAACCTATTATTATGCTTTGCGGTGGGCGAGACAAACATTTGGATTTCTCTGTTCTGAAAGAGGGGATGCGTGAAAAAGTTAAACAGATGATCGTTTACGGGGAGGCGAAGCAGAAATTAAGGAACACTTTTGAAGATACGGTGAGGGTTGAAGAGGCTGACAGTTTGGAAGAAGCGGTCAAAAAAGCCCAATTGGTGGCCTCTTTGGGAGACACTGTTCTTTTGTGCCCGATGTGTACGAGCTTTGACATGTTCAAAAATTACGAGGAGCGGGGTAAGGTTTTTAAAGAAATTGTTCGTCAACTTTAATCCATGCGAGATATCCGAATATCCATAGCGATGGTGTTGACCATTCTTTTGTGTCTGGGAGTGGTGATGATTTATAGTGCCAGTGCCATCTATGCCTTGCAAAAAATCGGGGATAGTAATTTTTTTCTCATCCGCCATCTTATTTTTTTGTTGATTGGATTTTGTTTGATGCTCGGATGTATGGCGTTTGATTATCGGGTATTACAAAAATATGCCAAACCATTGCTTGTCCTGACGTTATTTTTGCTGGTTGCGGTTCTCCTCCCCGGAATCGGCAAGGAGAGTTCAGGCGCGCAGCGTTGGTTTAAAATCGGCAGCTTAAGTTTTCAGCCTTCGGAATTTGCCAAATTGGCCATGATCGTTTATATTGCCGATTTTTTGGCCCGGAAAAAAGAAAAAATCAGAGATCTTAAGGAAGGTTTTCTCCCGGTGATGAGTGTTTTAGGGATCATTTGCGTCTTGATCCTCAAACAACCTGATTTGGGGACAACCGTTTTTATCGCCTTAATCGTTCTTATTATGATTTTTATTGCTGGAGCAAGAATGTTGTATTTGGGACTTATTGCTTTAGCCGCTCTTCCGGTCTTATATCTGTTGATTTTTCGGGTTCGATACCGTTTAGTCCGTATCTTATCATTCATTAATCCTTGGCAGGATAGCCAGGGAATCGGTTTTCAGTTATCCCAGTCTCAAATTGCGTTAGGGTCAGGAAAAATCTTTGGCGTTGGGTTGGGACATAGTATGCAAAAATTATTTTATTTGCCGGCAGCGCATACGGATTTTATTTTTTCCATTATCGGCGAGGAATTAGGTTTGATTGGGACACTCAGCGTGGTCATGTTGTTTGCGATCCTCATCTGGCAAGGCGCCAGGATTATCAAGCGGACACCCGATGAGTTTGGATTCTTTTTAGGAGTAGGGATTGTTTTGATGATTGGTATTCAGGCCTTGATTAATATTGGGGTCAGTATTGGGGCTTTTCCAACAAAGGGGTTGCCGTTGCCGTTTGTCAGTTATGGCGGCTCAGCGCTTGTTTTTAATATGATGGCGATTGGGCTTTTATTAAATATTTCAAGGACGCAAGAGTTATAAAAACATAGGATTGACTCGTTATGAGAATTATTATCGCAACAGGGGGGACCGGGGGGCATGTTTTTCCAGCCCTTCAGGTTGCTAAAGTATTACAGAGACAGCACGACATTCTCTTTCTTTCTTCGGGAGGAGTTGCCGCACAAATTATTGAGCAAAATGGATTTGATTTGATTTTCCTCTCAGCGGAGGGAGTCCGTTTTAAATCATTGAAATTATTTCTGAGATCCATTTTTTTGATTTTTAAAGCAACGAGAGAATCCCTGCGCTTTTTATCCGATTTTAAGCCAGATGTTGTTGTAGGATTTGGCGGGTATGGAGGTTTTCCAGTCCTGTTGGCGGCTTTCCTCCTTCGGTATCCGACGTTGATTCATGAACAAAATGTGATTCCAGGCAAAGCCAATCGGATCCTGAGCCGCTTTGTGAATAAAATTGCCATTAGTTTTTTGGATACGTTGCGCTATTTCCCCAAAGGAAAATCACTTTTCACAGGATGTCCATCGCGTCTACCGATTCCTTCCTTAGATAAGAATCAGTTGTATGCTAAATTTGGGTTTGAAGCCACGAAACCAGTCATTCTTGTTTTAGGCGGAAGCCAGGGGAGTCATCGCATTAATGCTGAGTTTGTTGAAGCAGCCAAGTCTTTAAAGAAGGAATTTGATTTTCAGGTGATCCATATTACGGGCCCAAAAGATTTTGATGAATTTAAAGATCAATATGTCGGCTTGGGAATCAAGGCTCATGTGTTTGGATTTTTGAATGAGATGGAAGAGGTTTATGCGATTTCTGATCTTGTTATTGGCCGGGCTGGCGCAGTTACAGTGACGGAGTTAGCTGTTTTTCAGATTCCTTCGATTCTGATCCCGTATCCTTACGCCGGGGGGCATCAAAAATGGAACGCGAAGGTGTTACAAGATGCCAAGGTTTCTCGGCTATTAGAGGAATCCGAGCTTGTCCCGGGGAAGTTACAAACAACGATTCAGGAGATCATGAAGCAGGGGCTTACCAAAGAGAAAATCGCGCATGCCGTGAGTCATTTTTGTTTTTTGGATTCTGCAAATCGTGTGGCCCAGGCGATATTGGATTTGAAAAAATGAAATATAAAATTATTTTTATTTTTTTAATCTTTTTTTCGATTTCAATCAGTTCGGGATATTGTGCTCAGACAGGGGAAAAGTGGCAAGAATATCTGACAACTCATTTTATTATTTATTATAAGGATGCGCCGTTAGATTTTATTAAGAATGTCGAGGAAGCAGCTGAACGTTATTATACGGAGATTAACGATAATTTAGGTTTTGCGCGGAAGAGCACTTGGTGT
>CAZAPN010000026.1:0-13636 GCA_964487145.1 uncultured Planctomycetales bacterium
ATGCAATACGACGGTAAAGCTTAGGAAAAGAAATTGTTCTTTTTATCCCTGCTGTGTTCGTCGGAAATAGGTTGTTTAGAACCAACACTATTTCATAGGGAGCTAACACTTCTAACTTGCTTTTGCGCATTTTAGAGAGGCCCCCACGTTACGAGCTGGTTCGTAACACCACTTTCGAACGGCATTGGCGGGGATTAATGACGCCGTGACTTACGTTTGGCTACGCCAAACGTAAGTCACAGGGCGGAATTAACTCCGATTTTTAGTTGTATTTTTATGCTGCTAAAATCGGAGTTAAATTTCTGAATTATAAGATTTTTAACTCGAACGCTCCCCATGCGAAACAAAAAACCACTCTTTGATCATAATCCCTCGCTTTTTAACGAAATAAATTCCACAGAAAGTTTACGAAAAGCCCCTTTGGCGACCCGTCTCCGTCCTCATGATTTGAAAGATTTTGTCGGTCAAAAACATATTTTAAGCGAAGGGAAACTGTTAACCCGAGCTATTGAAGCGGATCGGTTAAGCTCCCTGGTCCTTTACGGTCCGCCGGGATGCGGCAAGACGACGCTTGCGCACTGTATCAGCCAAACAACAAAAGCCCATTTTGAACAAATTAATGCCGTCACTTCCAACGTCGATGAGTTGCGAAAAATTTTATCGGCAAGCCGAAACCGTCTGCAGACCACAGGACGCAAAACGATCCTTTTTATCGATGAAATTCACCGATTTAACAAAGCGCAACAAGATGTTCTGATGCCGGACTTGGAAGAGGGGCATGTCATTTTAATCGGAGCAACGATTTTCAGTCCATTTTTTTCTCTGGTCAGCCCGCTTTTGTCCCGGTCCATGGTTTTTGAATTAAAGCCTTTGGAACAAGAGGAGATCGTTCTTCTCCTGAAGCGCGCTCTTGAAGACAAAGAGAATGGTCTCGGAAAGATGATGATAAAAACCGATGATGCGGCCTTGTCTTTTCTCGCTCAAGTTTGCGACGGAGATGCCCGGCGCGCTTTAAATGCTTTAGAAATAGGCTGCCAGACAACCCCTGCGGATGCCCAAGGAGTTATCCATCTGACGATTACTGTAGCCGAAGAATCTATTCAGAAAAAACAGGTTTTGTATGACAGGGATGGTGACGCGCATTATGATACGATTTCGGCATTTATTAAATCGATGCGGGGCTCTGACCCTGATGCCACACTTTATTGGCTGGCAAAAATGCTTTATGCCGGAGAAGATCCTCGTTTTATTGCAAGACGAATTTGTATCTGTGCGGCTGAGGATGTTGGTAATGCTGATCCTCAGGCCCTGGTTTTAGCGAATGCGGCCCTGCAAGTTTCTGAATTTATTGGCCCGCCTGAGGCGCGAATCCCTTTAGCACAAGCCGCGGTTTATGTTGCCTGTGCACCTAAATCAAATGCCGCTTATATGGGGCTCGAAAAAGCGACGGAAGTCATTAAAACAAAAACGCTTAAGGCTGTGCCTAAACATTTGAAAGATGCGTCTTATCCAGGGGCCAAGAAGTTGGGCCACGGCCAAGATTATCAATACGCGCACAACTTTAAAGATCACTATGTGGACCAAGAATATATGCCAGGGAAAGATTTTTATTATGAACCAACCGAGTTGGGTTATGAAAAGACGATTAAAGCCAGGATAGAACGATTAAGACACAAAGCGTGAACTTAAAACACCCTTTAAGATTTTGGGTTGTTTCCCGAAAAAGATCATGGTACAATATAAACCAAAACAAGCTGTTATAAAAAAGCTTCCAACAAAGAAATTTTTACGGAAGAAAATCTTAAATCTCTTGAGAAATCAAAAGGAGGAACAAAGACTTAGCAAAAGCAGAATAATTCAAAAAAAAGTTACGGCAACTAAGGAATTTAAACAAGCGAAGATTATTTTGTTTTATGCGTCTTTTATGGGAGAAGTCGACACCTGGAATATGATGAGACAGGCTTTACGATTAGGCAAAAAGGTGTTTTTACCAAGAGTATTGAAGGATCAAAAGAAAATGATGTTTTGTTTGATTGAAAATTTAGAAAACGATTTATTTCCTGGAACATACGGGATCATGGAGCCCTGTGAAGGATGTGTCTCTCTGAGTGATCCGGCTCAGATTGATCTTGTCATTGTGCCCGGCGTGGCTTTTGACAAGAACAATCATCGCCTGGGGCGCGGAGGCGGATTTTATGATCGTTTTTTAAATGAACTTTCATCCAGTATCCCTACTTTTGGTCTTGCCTTTGATTTTCAAATCGTGAAACACCTGCCATATAACCGCATGTTGGATGTTCAGGTCAGTCGAGTAGTTTCAAACTAAACAAATCAAGTATCACCCTTATTAATACGGGCAAAACCGTTTTCAATAGAAGGAGTGGGAAATCATGTCAATTGAGACCAAGATGTTTTTATTGCGTTTAGGAGTTGTTTTAGGTGGAATTATTTTGTTTTCTTTTGGTTGGTTTGCTAGCCGTTTTTATGGGAACCGTCGTTTACGTCGGGCTGAAACCAATGCCAAGGAAATGATAGAACTTGCCAAAAAAGAGGTTGAGAACCAGAGAAAAGAAGCCGAGATTTCAGCCAAAGAATTATTGATTAAAATGCGTCAGGATTTTGAGCGCGAGACCAAAGACCGCCGTGAAGAAATGACGGCCGCTGAAAAAAGAATAGTCCAAAAAGAAGAAAACCTTGAGCGGCGGGTTGATCTTCTGGAAAAGAAAGAAAAAGACATTAATGCCCGCATTGAGACCCTCCGTCACAATGAGGGGCTGATTAAACAAAAAGGCGAAGAACTGGATAAAGTTCTCGTGGAAGAGAAGCAGAGATTACAAACCATTTCGTCATTGAGTCAGGAGGAAGCCAAGAAATTATTGCTTTCTCGGTTGGACCAAGAATTGACCCAAGAAAAAGCTACCTTGATTCGAAAAATGGAAGAGGAAGTCCGGGACTCGGCGGATAAACAAGCCCGGGAGATTATCGCGAGTACGATTCAACGTTGCGCGAGCGATCATGCCGCCGAAACGACCGTGAGCGTGGTGAGTCTTCCTAGCGATGAAATGAAAGGCCGCATCATCGGCCGCGAAGGGCGCAACATCCGGGCCCTTGAAATGGCGACAGGCGTGGATATTATTATTGATGATACCCCGGAGGCTGTGACGATTTCAGGATTTGATATGATGCGACGGGAGATTGCGCGATTGGCCTTGGAATCTTTGATTACTGACGGAAGAATTCATCCCGGCCGTATTGAAGAGGTCGTTGAAAAAGCCAAGAAAGAATTAGAAAATAAAATTAAGGAAGAAGGGGACCGCGCTGTTTTTGATTTGGGCATTCATGCGATGCATCCAGAACTTGTTAAGTTGATCGGAAAATTAAAATTCCGCACAAGCTTTGGCCAGAATGCTTTGCAACACAGCAAGGAAGTCGCGACCTTAATGGGATTGATGGCAACTCATTTAGGTTTGGATTATAAATTAGCTCGGCGGGCAGGCCTTTTGCATGATATCGGTAAAGTGGTCGGGCCTGAGGTTGAAGGGACGCACGCCGTGATCGGCGCTAATCTGGCGCGGAAATTCGGTGAAGTCCCGGATGTCGTTAAAGCCATCGAAGCCCATCATGAAGAAGTAGAGATGGGGTCGATTTATGGGGTTTTGGTTTGCGCGGCAGATGCGATCAGTGCCGCTCGCCCCGGAGCCCGGGCCGAAACGTTAGAAACCTATGTGAAACGATTGGAAAGTCTTGAAGGGATTTCGAATGGTTTTAAAGGCGTTGAAAAATCTTACGCCTTGCAGGCGGGCCGCGAGATGAGGGTCATGGTTTATCCGGACCAGGTCAATGACAATGAAGCCACTGTGATTGCCAGAGATATCCGTAAAAAGATTGAAGAAACGATGGAGTATCCTGGGCAGATCAAGGTCATTGTCATCCGGGAAACTCGCGCGATAGAAGTCGCCAAATAAAATAAAAAAGATTCTCGCGATTGATAGCTTGAAGGGGTTCATATGCGTATTTTAGTTATCGGAGACATTGTCGGCGAGCCTGGACGCAAAGCGATCACAGGGCTTCTCCCTGGCCTCAAGGAAGAATATTCCCTTGACTTCGTTGTTGCCAATGCCGAAAACGCCTCGGGCGGATCAGGGATCACTTCTCGTGTCGGCAATGAACTTTTTCGGGCCGGATGTCATGTTTTAACGATGGGGGATCATGTTTGGAATCGCGAGGAAGGGATTGAATATCTCAAAGAATGCCGACAGATTCTGCGGCCAGCGAATTTCCCGGAAGAAACGCCCGGTTATGGATGGTGCATCGCCGAGACGGCCGCCAAACAACCGGTGGGGGTAATAAATCTTTTGGGTCGGGTGTTTATGCGTTATAATGTCGATTGTCCTTTCCGAGCGTTAAAGCGCATTGTTGATGAAATCAAAAAGCAAGGAGTCCGCGTGATTGTCGTGGACATTCATGCAGAGGCGACCAGTGAGAAAGTTGCCATGGGGCGTTTTATTGATGGGGAGATATCGCTTGTCTTTGGTACGCATACTCATATCGCAACGGCTGATGAAGATATTTTGCCTTTAGGCACAGCGTATATCACGGACTTAGGCATGACAGGCCCGTATGACTCGGTGATCGGTCAAAATAAAGATGAGATCATTAAACGTTTCATCACGAGCATGCCCACGCGTTTTGAGGTTGCAAAAAACGATATCCGCTTAAGCGGGGCGGTTGTTGATATCGACGAAGAAACAGGAAAAGCCCGCAAGATCTTCAGGGTACAAAGGAGGTTATTATGAATTGGGATGGGTTAAATAGAAGAAAATTTCCACGCGCGAATTTTCCCTGCCTTGTCACTCTTCGTTATAGCCAGGAAAAACCTGAGGCGATTTTGGCCCACACAGAGAATGTTGGCATGGGGGGTGTTTGTGTGATTGTCAAGCGACCGGTCAAACTATTTACACCCGTTGATGTTGAAATCGACCTTCTTGATGCCGAGGCCCATATCAAATGTTCAGGCAAGGTTGTTTGGTGCGTTCAACGGCGCAACAACGAAATTAAGAAGCCATCCTATTATGATGTTGGCGTTGAATTTGTGGCCTTGACCGAGGATCAACAAAAACATGTGCAGCAAGTGATTGAACATCTCGTGAGCCGTAACGGTCAGGCCGCATTTCGTGGCGACCCCAATTCCTAAAGATTGAATTTTAAGGCACAATATGGTCAGAGTTAGATTTGCTCCTAGCCCAACAGGGTATTTACATATCGGCGGTGCTCGCACCGCCCTTTTTAATTGGATGTATGCGCGTGCGCAGGCAGGGCAGTTTATTTTGCGTATCGAGGACACGGATCGCGAGCGGTCAAAACAGGAATTTGTCGACGAGATTTTAAATAGCCTGAAATGGTTGGGCATGGACTGGGATGAGCTGTATTTTCAAACCCAGCGGTTTGATATTTATAAACAGTATGCCCAGAAGCTCCTTGATGAGGGGAAAGCCTATTCACAAGGACCAGCGGTTATTCTGAAAATTCCGGAAAAACCGATTACGCTTTTTGATATCATCCGCGGTGAAATTAAATTTGAGGCCGAAACCATCAAGGAACAAGTTTTAATCAAATCCGACGGCTCTCCGACCTATAGTTTTGCCTGCGTTATCGATGACGCCCTCATGGAAATCTCACATGTGATTCGGGGCGACGACCATATCTCAAATACACCCAAGCAGATTCTGATGTATGAAGCGTTGGGATTTAAAATCCCTAAGTTTGCCCACGTTCCTTTGATTATGGGGCCTGATGGTGGGCGCTTGTCTAAGAGAACCGGGGCTGTGGCGGTCACCGAATATCAGCGGATGGGATTTTTAGCTGAGGGGATTGTCAATTATTTGATGCTGCTCGGCTGGTCCCCCGGAACCCAGGAAATCATTCAATTGAACGAGGCTGTTCCAAAATTTTCCATTAAGAAGGTGAATAAGACGGCAGCGGTTTTTTCGTTGGATAAGCTGACGTGGGTGAACCAACAGCATGTTAAACACAAAGACACGGCTGTTTTGACGGATCTGTTGATTCCGTTTTTAAAAGAGAAGGGATATCTTCCTGAGAATTTTGATAGAAAAAGATTAGAAAATATTGTAAGATTATATCACGATCGAATTCCGACATTGCGGGACTTTGTTGATCGTGCGGATTTTGTTTTTATCGACGAGATAGACGTCGCCCCGGAATTGAGGCAGGAAGCGTTTACCAAAGAAAAGAAACAGGCATTTTACGTTTTAAGTGAGAGATTAAGCGGGCTTAAGGAATTTACCGCGCAGGCGGCCGAAGAAACTTTTCGAAATCTTGTGAAAGAATTAGGATGGGAATCTTCGGCGTTGGTCCATCCGGTGCGGGTGGCTTTGACAGGAAAGACCGTGGGCCCGGGTTTATTTGAAACCATGGAAGCTGTCGGAAAAGAGAAAACGGTCACTCGGCTTAAGAAGGCGGCCAATTAACGCGAATTTAAAAAAAGGAAAACGAACGTGAACTCCAAATGGATCCCTATTATTCTTGTCGGCTTGTTTTTATTTGTTTCTGGGTGCGAAACGGCGAAGGGGTTTACTAAGGATGTTGAAAATAGCTGGACCTATCTTAAACAAGCTGACGATTGGATGAAAGAGAACATGTGGTGAGTTTTTAGGACTGTAGGGTGTTTTCTTTTTTCTCTTTTTTGTTTTATTTTTGAATTCTTCCGCCCGTCTTTGTTAAGACGGGCGAATTTTTAACTAAGGTTATAATAAGAATTTTGGGGTGGCCAAAGTTTGCCCTACCCCTCGGGCCCTAGAGGAAAAAGAAAGGCCCTTGGGGGGCGATCTTTCCTATAAAAAGATTAGATGTAGATTGCCCTGTGGTGTATTCATGAGGTCATGGTTTATGGAACGCAGTGACATAAACCAGAAGACCGAATGAACCCCGAGCTTCAAGAGCTTTTTATTTCGGCGAGGGGTGGCAATACATAAAAATTGTTTTGCCCTCTTCGATTTTTCTGTGATTTTGATAGTTGAGGATTGCCCTGCCCCTCGGGCCCCAGAAGAAAATGAAAGGCCCTCGGGAGGGGCAAAACCTTTCTATAAAAAATTTTAAGGTAGTTTTGCCCTGTGGTGTAATGGTAACACACTTGACTCTGGATCAAGTATTCATGGTTCGAGTCCATGCGGGGCAGCCAATTAAATCTCTCGGAATCGTCGATGAGAGATAAATAAAACCCTGACGGGGGAAGCCCTGTCAGGGTTTTTGCATATCTGCACGTGTCAAATGCTTACGCGACTATAAGATTTCCATTTCAGGATTTTTTAAAGAAGCGTTTTAATTCGGCTTAATAACGAGCTTAATATTCACGGAATCCCTCTGTTTCATATCTCTTCATCTCCGATTTGGCATTTAGTTTCTCGATTTCAGTGTCGCAAAAATTATCAATAATTTGGCATTTAATCAAAGCTGGAAAATGCGCGACACTGCCTTGAGCCAGATAATGATCTTTTTTCCGAAGAGAGATATCGAGATTATTCGAGGAGTTTTTTCCAGATTTCTTGTTGTGCTAGCCAATCGACCTCTTGAAGAAGAGAACGAAGTTTGTATTCGGAGATAGTTGCAATGGCAGGGAGATTCTTGCAAAGGATATCGGTTTGAATCGCAGGACTTAAAAAGAGAGTATTCATGATTTGATCCACACGTGTCACGCCCATGTTAAGCCATTGAGATGCTTCGCGGGGAGTTTTGATTTTGCCTTCATCACAAAGGCTTTGAATTTGGTGGGCCAGGATAAGAATACTTCGGATCTTCGGTTCCTTAGCCACTTCCTTTTCTTTTTTCCACCTGATTAAAGGGCGAGATTTTTTAACATCGGCTTCAAATTCCAGCCGCACACCGGCTCCATTAAAGGTAAGCCCGAGCTTTCGGGCTGCCACATCGCAATCAACTTCTTTAAGCAGAGATTTTATGATCCTATGTTTCTCCTCGAAGAATAAGGTGTCCCAGACGGGGGAGAGGATAGCGTCAATCTCGGTTTTTAATTCATCGCCATACTTTTTTCTATTTTCCGTTAAAGTTTTCTTCAGCAGCCTTTCTACTTCTTCTTCGGCGGTCTGCGCATTAATGGACTTATTTGGGCAAGAACCATACCCGCGCTTTTGGGCATTGGTGCAAACATAATAGCGGTATTTATGGTTGCCCTTTTTAAGGGTGTAGGTATGAACCATCATGGTTTGGCAGGTTTTGCATTTGAGTAAGTGCGTTAAAAGTCCGGAGCAGTCAGTATTCTTAGTGGCTTTTCTAACGATACGATTTTCAGCGAGTTTTCGTTGGACCGCTTTGAATGTGTCCTCATCGATGATTGCCGGTTGTTGTCCGTCATAAATTTGTCCGGCGTATTCAACCTTTCCGATATAAAGAACGTTTTTTATAATGTGTTGAATCTGGGTGACGCCGAATTTCTTCCCGCCGTAATTTGCTCCCCTTTTGGTTACTCTAAATTTTGTTCGCTCTCCTCGATCATTCAGGATTTTAGCGGTTTTGAGCAGAGAATTCCCTTTTAAGTAAAGCTCGAAAATCTCCTTAACCAGCTTTTCATCGTCGGGATTAATAATGAGTTTCTTCGAATCCTTTTCTCTATCGTAACCAAAAGGCGGACGTCCTCCGAGCCATTGTCCACGCTTTCGTGCCGCGCCAAGTTTATCTTTGGTTCTTTCGCTGATGATTTCCCTCTCGAACTGGGCGAAAGAAAGCAGGATATTTAACGTTAGACGCCCCATTGAGGTGTTGGTATTAAATTGTTGCGTGACCGAGACAAAAGCTACATTATGTGCCTCAAAAAACTCCAGAAGTTTACTAAAATCCAGAAGCGAGCGTGAAAGCCTATCGACCTTGTAAACGACAACACAGTTAATCTTCCCCTCTTTGATGTCGTTTAAGAGTTTTTGAAGCGCGGGCCGTTCGGTATTTGCTCCGGTAAACCCGCCGTCATCATATCGCTCTTCGCAAATTGTCCAGCCTTCGTGTTGCTGGCTTTTGATGTAGTTCTCTGAGGATTCGCGTTGAGCATCCAAAGAGGTGAAGTCTTGATCTAGCCCTTCAGATGTTGACTTGCGGGTATAAATCGCGCAAAGCAGATATTTTTTTTGGATTGCCAATTCATTTTGTTTAGTTGGCAAACCATCCCGAGAGAGCGAAGCGAGTCGAGGGACTTCTTTGTTTTTCATAGTTTAAAAAATAGATATCCGTTCCAATGTGCCCCGGTCACTTCTTTAGCAATGGCCGTAAGCGATTTGTAAACTTTGCCATTAAATTCAAACCCCTTCGCAAGTACTTTGACCGCAAAATTTTTGCCTTTGTACTCTTTGGTAATGACAGTGCCGGGGACAGGGAGCCGGCGATCATAAGAAGTAAAGTCTTTTCTAGGAGCGTTTCCCTCCGGCCGCAGCGTTTTGTTATTAACTGGGTCATAACGTTCAATGAGCTCTGTGATGCATGTTTGTGTTTCTGCCGAAAGCCCGCCATACACTCGCTCCTGAATCCGATAGGCGATCTTGCGCCAGAGGAATCCCTTATTATTAGAGGTAGGGGCTTGACCGAACACTTCTTGGTATTTGACCTTAAGTTCTTCTAATGACTTCTTCTCAAGTTCCATAATCTCAGTAAGTTTGGTTTCTTCCATAATTGAGCCTCCCTTTACTACACATATGGCCATACAATTCGTGAGATAGCAAGGGGAATAGAGAGGTGTTTTTTTATTGTTAAAAATGACGAAAGGGCGTATATTAAACAACAAGTTGTTACATTTTATGATATGAGGGGTATTTATGGAGACTTTTACCGTAGAAGAAATAGCGAAGTATTTGAAGCTACACGAATATACTGTTCGGCGTCTTGCGCGAGCAGGAAAGATACCGTCTTTTAAGGCCGGTGGGCAGTGGCGTTTTCGGAAGGATGATATTGACCAGTGGTCGAAGTCGTATCCGTTTGCGCACGTGAATAAGAAATTAAAGGGGCAATCGCATAAATGATACAAAGTTTTAATAATAAAACCGAGAAAGTCGGCGATGACTTTAAAAAGAACCTTGGCAAAGATAGCCGACTACAGGTAGCCGCTGGTATTTTTACAATATATGGGTTTGAATGTCTCAGCGCCGAACTTAAAAAGATCGATAAATTGAATTTCATTTTCACGGATCCTACTTTTATTGAAGTTGATAAAAATCGACGTGAAAAGAAGCAATTTCAAATCAAGGCCGACTTTCGGCAAAAAGCTATCAGCGGATCAGATTTTGAAATAAATTTAAAGAATGAACTCAAGGGGAAGGCGATCGCAAGGGAATGCAAGAAATGGATTGAGGAGAAAGCAGCATTTAAGGCAAATATTGCCAATAAATATATCCAGCCGCATATAACGCTTGAGAACGGTGAGAATAAATATGTGTACATGGGGATTAATGAATTTAGCAGTGCCGGTTTCGGCTACGAAAAAGACAATTCTGTTTTGCATCAGATAATTAAGACAGACGATTATGAAGCAACTAAGCAGTACATCCAAAACTTTGAAGAAGTATGGAATGACGAAAAGATAGTAAAGAACGTAACTGACGAAGTTCTCGGGTATATCGCGGACCTTTATAAGGAAAACTCCCCGGAATTTATCTATTACCTGACGCTCTATAATATTTTTGATGAGTTTTTGGAGGATATTTCCGAGGATGAACTTGCCAATGAGAAAACCGGCTTTAAGAATTCTGTAATTTGGAACAAGCTCTACGATTTTCAAAAAGACGCCGCTTTAGGAATTGTTAACAAATTAGAACGGCATAATGGGTGTATTCTTGCAGATAGTGTCGGTCTCGGGAAAACTTTTTCAGCCCTAGCTGTCATTAAATATTATCAGGAAAGAAATCGCACTGTATTGGTGCTTTGTCCTAAAAGGCTGGGAGATAATTGGCAGACATTCTTGAATAATTATGACGACAATCCCTTGTTTAGGGATCGTTTGAATTATCATGTCCTGTATCACACGGATTTATCCAGAGATCAGGGGCAATCAAACGGTATCGATCTGTCCAGAGTCAACTGGGGTAATTATGATCTGGTCGTGATCGACGAATCGCACAATTTTAGAAATAATGACCCTCGAAAAGATAGGGTGACGCGATACCAGAGACTGCTGAACGATGTCATGAAGGCCGGAGTTAAGACAAAAGTTCTTATGCTTTCAGCGACCCCGGTTAACAACAGGTTTACGGACTTAAAAAATCAGATCGCTCTGGCCTGTGAAGGCGAAACGAATATTGCTGACGGGAGGATGGATACAGATAAATCGATTGATACCATACTGACAAATGCGCAGAGGGTTTTCAATGACTGGTCAAAATTGCCGGTTGAAGAACGCACCAGTCAAGAGTTGTTGAAACGGCTTAATGTGAATTTTGATTTCTTCAAGTTGCTTGACAGCGTCACAATAGCCCGAAGCCGGAAGCACATAGAAAAGTATTACGACATTAATAAGATCGGGAAATTCCCAAACAGGTTAAAGCCGATTACTCATCATGCTGATATAACAGACCTTGAAGGGTTTATTGAGATATCAGAGCTTTACAAGGAGCTCTCGAAATTATCAATGTCTATATACTCACCCACTGAATACATTCTGGATAACAAACGACAATTTTACGACGAAATTTACGACACAAAGCTTAATGAAAATTTTAGCTTTAAGCAGGTTCATAGGGAAAGAAACCTCCAAACCCTTATGAGGGTAAATTTCCTTAAACGGCTAGAAAGTTCAGTGGATTCCTTCAGGATCACTCTTGGCAAATTTATCAGTGAGATCGAGCGGATTATTAATAAGATTGAGGAGTTCGAAAAAACCGGAGCTCAAGGATCGGTTGAGGCTATCCAGTTCGGCGATATCAATCTCGATGCTGATAGTGACGACTGGTTAAACGATGAATTTAGCGTCGGAGGTAAAGTTAGAGTTAACTTGGAGGATATGAATACAACAGGGTGGAAGCAGGATTTGGAGGCTGATGTTCTTGTTGCCAAAGCAATATTCAGAGAGATGGAAAAGGTAACGCCCGAACACGATACAAAACTCAGAGATCTAAAAGCATTCATCAAGAACAAGCTGAGATCCCCTGTTAATCCCGGGAATAGAAAAATTCTGATATTCAGTGCTTTTGCGGATACGGTGAATTATCTATACGAAAATCTTGCCGGGTACAATAAAACGCTTGGCCTTGAAACCGCAAAATTGACAGGATCAGATGAGAACAAGACCACACTTAAGTTAAACAACAACTTCAATAATATTCTGATCAATTTCTCCCCGCGATCCAAGGAGCGCAGAGATAAGTCAGCGCCGGAAATAGACGTCTTAATAGCAACGGACTGTATTTCCGAAGGGCAGAACCTGCAGGATTGCGACATGCTGATTAATTATGATATTCATTGGAATCCGGTGCGCATTATTCAGCGGTTTGGCCGTATAGACAGGATCGGATCAACGAATAAAGACATTCAACTGGTCAACTTCTGGCCGCAGTTATCTCTCGATGATTATATAAATCTGAAAAACCGGGTTGAAAACAAGATGTTTATCGTCGATGCGACAGCAACCGGTGAAGATAACGTTCTGACCAATAAATCTTCGGATCTGTTATTTAGGAAGAAACAGCTGGAAAGATTGCAGGAAGAGGTTGTTGATATCGAAGATATGGGCTCAGGCGTTTCAATTACCGATCTGGGGCTGAATGATTTCCGCATGGATTTAGTGAACTACATCAAAGAGAACGGAAGTCTTGCGAACGTTGCTAATGGGATGCATGCGGTTTGCGGAAAAGATGTTGAGCGCGGGATTAAAGAAGGTGTCATTTTTGTCTTAAAAAATATTAACAATGAAGTCAATATTGACAAGACGAATCAGCTTCATCCGTTTTATTTGGTGTACATAACCGCGAGTGGCGAGATTTCTTCAAATCATCTGAATGTGAAAACCACGCTGGATATTCTGCGCGCGCTTTGCAAAGGTAACAGTGAACCCTTAAAAGACGTGTATGAAGTGTTTAATGATGAGACAGACGATGGCAAGAATATGGCCAAGTATTCTGGATTGTTGAATAAGGCTATCGAATCCGTGCTTCATGTGAAGGATGAAAGCGACGTGGACAGCCTTTTTACGGCTGGAGGCACCACCGCGCTCATGAACAATATAAAGGGCCTTGAGGATTTCGAACTTTTGACTTTTGTGGTGATTAAGTAATGGTCAATGATAATTTTAAACTGCCCAAGACAGCTTTTGTAAATAAGTTTATTGCCAAGACCAAGTTTTACGAAAAGGCGGCTTTAAGCGCGAAGTTACAGAAAGAATTTGTAGATAAAATTCAAAAGATCACATGGAAATACAAACTGGCTGAAAGTACCATTGGCATCACAAAGACAGCCAAGGTGACCGAGATACAGATATTTGAAATTGAGCTTAAAGAGCAGGTGATACCAAAAAATGTTTTAAGGATCATTGATAAGGCAATTCCTTATCAGATACTGTACCGGTTTCTTTATAAAGAGAATGTCGCCTATGCGGTCACATTAAAAGATAGCGGCATAGAGAATTATTATTTTT
>CAZAPN010000027.1:0-13178 GCA_964487145.1 uncultured Planctomycetales bacterium
TCCTCCGAAATGATACCGATGAAGATCGATTTATTGCGTTTGAATTTAGGGAAGGTCATTGTCAAGGATTTCACCCAAGGCGATGGGCAGGAGCCTTTTGTCGCCGTCACCGAAATCGGTGTCAATGACAAAACCTATAAAAATATTACCAGTCCTCAGCAATTGATGGCTTTGGTTCTGACGGAAGCCATGAAACCGGCCGCCATTAAAGGCGCAGGGATTTATGGCGCAGCAACCGTATTGGGTGTGGCCTTTCTCCCTGCCGGCATTGCCGGTGTTTTGGTCGGGAAAGATGATGCAAAAGCCGAATATAATGTTGGTTTTGACAAAGGATATGCCGTGATTTTGGATGTCTTAAAAAATAATGGTGATGTCGTCAAAGAAGACAAGGGAGCCGGACTTATCAAAGCAAAGATCGAAGGCCATGATGTCTCCGTGAAAATCAATCAGATATCAAAGGGAATAGAAGTCACAGCTTCCGCACGCAAATTTATGATGCCGAAACCGGATGTGGCGGGAGGAATCATTTATAAAATTGACGCACGTTTAAAATAAATTCTTATGGATATTTTTCATGCTTTAACTTTTGGGATTGTCGAAGGGATTACGGAATTCTTGCCCATCTCATCAACCGGGCATCTGATCCTCACTGCGCGGTTGATGGGGCTTGCCCAGACCGATTTCTTGAAGAGTTTTGAGATTGCCATTCAGCTGGGGGCGATCCTTTCCGTTGTTATCCTTTATGCCCGCTCTTTGTTGGTTGATAAGGCCGTCATTCTGCGAATCTTAACGGCCTTTTTGCCAACGGTTATTTTGGGTGGTTTGTTTTATAAATTGATTAAGAAGTTTTTATTAGGGAACACCCAGGTCGTGCTTTGGGCCTTGTTTTTGGGCGGAATCTTCCTGATTATTTTTGATTGGTTTCATAGGGAAAAAGAGAATGCAACCCATGAAATTCAAAAGATGCCGTATCGAACGGCATTTTTGATTGGGGTGTTCCAATCGTTGGCGATGGTTCCCGGGGTCTCGCGTGCTGCGGCGACGATCATTGGAGGGCTTATCTTAGGCGTCAAAAGGAAGACGATCGTTGAATTTTCGTTTCTTTTGGCTGTGCCGACCATGTTGGCGGCAACGGCCCTGGATCTTTTAAAGAACGCTGATACTTTTTCCTCCGATCAATTGGCGTTTCTGATGGTTGGGTTTATTGCTTCGTTTTTGATCGCGATTTTAAGCATTAAGTTCCTTCTTTATTTTATTAAGAAACATAATTTTATCAGTTTTGGTATTTATCGGATTTTGGTTGCGTTGTTTTTTTGGTTTGTTATTCAAAATCCTTAATGAAGACCCCTTAAACAATGAGAAGATTTTCGGTTTTTGTCGTCTCACTTTTCCTTATAGTTGAAGTTTCTTCCGCCCAGGGCGGCTCCGAGAACTATCGATTTTTGCATGATTATATTGATTCATTGCAGAAATTAGAATCGGCTCTTTCGGTTCGCCTCACCGATTTGTCCTTCCCTGAACTGTTGAATAATTTATCTTTTCAGCTCAAGTCCCTGGCGGAGGCCAAGGCATTTTTGAAACCTTGGCTGGGAACTTTTCAGGGACAAGAACTCAATCCGAAAGTTCTTGATCAACAGATGCGTGAAAATATCTCTCAGTTGAATTTTTTAAACCTTACCGCATTGTCGCTTTATCAAAACATTTCGGATTTGGAACTAGATTTTTCGAAGACCATTGCCTCTTTGAAAAATGGCGATCAAGCGCAACGGGACCTTCTTCTTAAAGGTAAAATCTTGAAGGATTTATCGGGTTGGTCTAAATTTTTTGCTTCAAGTGAAAACCTGATGTGGCTTGTGATGAATAAGCCGTCAATCCCGGCTCCTCAAGGTCAAATCCCCTTTGTGATTTCTCCAGAGGAGCGAATCTCACTTTTTTCTTATTTGGACCAATCATTCGGTTATAAATTTCGTATCTATGAAGAGCTTTCGAGCCAACTGCGGGACGGCCGGATCAAAGAATCGCAGATGGACGTATCGATTCCCGTTTACTGCGCGTTGTATTTGCGATATCTTTTTGCTGTTGAGACCTATGAGGAAGATCGCAAGGTCAAGCAAGGAGGGGGGGATCCGTTTGTTTATCCTCGCCGAAAATATTTTCTTCTTTACCAACAAAAACCCGGGAACCCTTTGAAATCAATCTTGAATCTGCCATGAATGTCGCAGTGGTCGGTGCGTCGAATAAACAGCACCGCTATTCTTATCAGGCTGTGATGCTGTTAAAGTCTAAGGGACACATCGTCTTTCCCGTCCATCCGCGTCTTGACGAGATTGAAGGACTCAAAGTTTACCAGTCTTTAAAAGATATCGGCGTTCCTTTAGATACGGTGACCTTGTATGTTTCTGCCGATATTTCAACGAAACTCGCGCACGAAATTTTATCTCAAAAACCACGACGTATTATTTTTAATCCCGGAGCGGAGAATCCATTGTTAGAACAAAAAGCGCGGGAGCAGGGGATAGAAACAATCCCAGCCTGTACGCTTGTTTTATTGCACACAAATCAATTTTAACTAAAGGAGGCCTGTCGTGAAACATTTAGTGATCTATTGCCATCCGAATCCGAAAAGTTTTAATCACGCTATTTTAGAGGTTTATTCGAATGAGTTGAAATCAAAAGGTCACGAAGTCCGGGTGAGGGACCTTTATGCCCTTGATTTCGACCCTGTGTTAAAACCTCAGGATTTTGAATTGATGCAAAAAGGACAAGTGTCTTCCGATGTGAAGTTGGAACAGGAACAAATCCAATGGGCCCAGATCATTACCTTTATTTCTCCGATTTGGTGGGCAGGTTTCCCATCGAGACTCAAAGGTTATATTGATCGGGTTTTTAGCTATGGATTTGCTTACAAAATTGACAAAGAAGGAATAAAAGGAGAGTTGGCCGATAAGAAAGTTCTGATCCTCAATACAACAGGAACTCCCGAGAATGTCTATCAAGTAACCGGAATGTTCAAGAGCCTTAACCAGATTATGGAACAGGGGATTTTTCAGTTTTGCGGTATGGCCATTGTTGAACATAAATATTTTGCTGGGGTGCCTTCGGTTTCCGATGAGGATCGTAAGAAAATGTTAGATGAGGTCAAAAAAGTTGCTCAAAAACTTTAAAAATGGAAATGATTATAAAATTTGTAGTACGCTTTTTGTGCGTTTGTTTCTTCTCACCGATCGCCGGATACTTAGCCTTGGGCCTGGAGAAATTATTTAAATTGTAAAGATTCTAATTATCTCGAAAAAATAAGATTTATTATTGACAATCATTATAAATTTGTCATACTGTGTGATTAATAAGCAAAAATAAGTAAATAAGGGAGTAGAAATTTAAAACCGTAAGGTCAAGAAGGATGCGCCCTACGGTTTTTTTTCTACACTCGAGTTCGGCTCATGGTGAGTTAAGTAACTCAGGAAAGTTCCGCTGCATCCGCTGGTCAAAAAGGGTGGGACTGCCATTATTTACTGTAACGAAGAAGGAAAGGAGGAAGTAAGTCAATGGCAAAAGGAAAGGTGAAATGGTTTAGCAACCAGAAGGGTTATGGGTTCATTACTCCTGAGTCTGGTAAAGATGTCTTCGTTCACTTCAGTGCGATCAAGGGGGATGGTTATAAGTCCCTGAATGAAGGCGACGAAGTTGAATTCGAAATTCAAGATGGCCCTAAAGGTCAACAGGCCGTCAATGTGACTAAAGTCTAGATGACTTGGCAGCTCCGAGTAAAATCGGAGCTGCTTTTTTAAGAACAGATTTTTTCGGCATCATCCATTTTTATTAAACTTTAAACAATATTAGAACTAAGACATAGAAAGAAGGGAAGAGTTTCAATGAAAACTAAGGTTGCTGTATTGAGTGCGGCGGTTTTGATTCTTGCCAGCATGAGCGGTTGCGGGACAAAAACGCAAGAGGATGAAGGTTCCATGAGTCTTGAGAAGGCCTTGGAAGAAACCACCATGATGAATGCCGAAGCGAATCAAGTTCAGAAACCCCAGTCGATGGAAGCTGTTGTCGCTTCAGAGTCCAATCTCCCGGTCGATCCTATCCAACCCGTAGCGACGCAAGTCAGTGTTCCTTTTGAGAATGTATCGACCCAAAAGATCCAAGAAGCCTTAAAGAATGCGAATTTTTATTCGGGGAAAATCGATGGGGTGTTAGGGCCGAAATCAAAACAGGCGATTAAAGATTTTCAATCCAACAATAATCTAACACCTGATGGAAAAGTCGGGCCCAAAACCTGGCAAAAATTGGGGCCGTATCTCAATGCTGCTCCTGTGACGACGGGTGCAGAACCGGCACAGCCTGTTTCCAATTAGTTTTAGCGATTACATTTTTTGTGAAAAGCCCTAGTGATTAATAATAACTAGGGCTTTTCTGTTTGCGGTGTAAATGTTAAAATCGCGTAGTGAGGATGATTGATTTGTGAAAGAAAAGGAGGTGTCCATGTTTTACGATGCCATCTTTTATCCGATTGCGATTTTCGCAGGAATATTTGGAGTCTTGCTTTGTTTCAGGCCGTCATTTTTTATTGCCATGCAAATTCGATTTTATGCCATGATTAACTGGAGAATAGAGCCAATTTCAATGACGAAGGAAATCCGGAACACAAAGTTCATGGGGCTTTTTCTGGTAATTTTTGATGTTTTAGCGGTTAGCTATTACGTTTCACACTGATTGACTATGCGAAAACTTTCCCATCAAGAAATTGTTCTTCGTCAGCAGTCGCAAAAAGTTAAGCAACGCTTGCCTTTTTCGGTTGTTTTGAATAATATTCGAAGCCTCTATAACGTCGGTGCAATTTTTCGAACCTCCGATGGTGTCGGATTGGAAAAGTTATGGCTCTGTGGCATCACGGGACACCCTCCGCATCCCCAGCTTTCCAAAACTGCATTAGGCGCCGAAAATCAAATCCCCTGGGAACATCGGACAGATGCCATCTCTGTTGTCAAGGCTCTTAAGAAAAAGGGGTATCAGATTGTTCTTTTGGAACAGATGGAAAAGAGTGTCCCTTATCAAGATTTTATCCCTCAGGCCCCGGTTTGTTTGGTCGTCGGGAATGAAATTAACGGCGTCAGTGATGAGCTGGGCAGTTTATGCGATTCAGCGATTGAAATTGAGATGGCCGGACTGAAAAATTCCTTAAATGTCGCTGTCGCTTTTGGGATCGTGGCGTACCATATTCGAAACCAAATTTTAGAAAATCCTGAACTTACGGAAAGTTAGTGACGTAAGTTTAGGATTTTCTTACTCCGCATCTGCCTTTGGCAGATGTGGAGAAAATGCCAGTAACTCATGTTTATTCAGCTTTTGTCCTCAATTTGTAAGCTGTAGACTCATTGGTTGGAGATAAAAAATGAAATATAACCAAATTTTAAATACCGATTTCAATGTCTCTGTCCTCGGTTTAGGAACTTGGGTTTTTGGCCAAGATATGTGGGGTGGAGGCTGTCAGGAAGATTCGATTTTGGCTGTTCAAGCAGCCATCGATTCCGGAATCAATTTTATTGATACGGCTCCGGCTTATGGATGGGGACTGGCCGAGCAAATTATCGGAAAAGCGATTGCCGGAAAACGTGACAAGGTGTTTTTGGCAACAAAGTGCGGCCTCGTCAAAGACGGCAAAAAGATTTCCATTAATTTATCCCGGGAATCCATCCAAAAAGAAATCGATGCTTCTTTGCAAAGATTAAATACGAATTATATTGATTTATATCAATGCCATTGGCCTGATCCGCATGTCCCGATTGAAGAGACCATCGGTTTCTTGGGAGAGTTAAAGAAAGCAGGTAAGATTAGGCATATTGGCGTTTCGAATTTCGATTTATCCTTATTAAAGAAGTCTGTCGATCTCACGACAATCCTCAGTCTTCAAAGTCAGTATTCTTTGCTTGCGCGGGACATCGAAAAAGACGTGCTTCCATTTTGCCGTGAAAAGAAAATTGGGGTAATCGCGTATGGCCCGCTCGGGGGAGGAATTTTGACAGGGAAATATCACAAAGAAACATCTTTTAAAGGCGGAGATGCCCGAAGTTTTTTTTATAAATATTATAAGGGTGATCAATTCAAACGGATTCAGGAATGGCTGGACAAAATGAAAACAGTCGACCATCCACTAAATCAGATTGCCCTTAATTGGGTCCGTCAACAAGCGGGAGTGGTTTGTGCTTTAGTCGGGTGTCGCCGTGTCCAGCAAGTCCTCGATAATGTTGCCGCGGTCTCTTGGGATTTAACAGATCAAGAATTACAATTGTTGGCTCAAATGCCGACTCCTTTAAAATAAATTTTTGCCATGGATGATTTAAAAACGATCAAAGAATTTGTGAATAATACCTTCACGGATTTCGGCCCTAATAAAAAACGGGAAATCACCCGCCTTTTATTTGAAATCGCAAAAAGAGAGAACGGGATCGGCACAGAAATTGTCTGCACCCTGTCTCAGGACAATAAGACGTTTGAAAGGATCAAAGGATATCTTTTAAAACGTCGTTTTCCACGGTTGACAGCAAAAATGCAGGATTTCAAGCCGTCTTTGACCGGTGTCGAAATTAATCCGCAGAATAAAGTTGCCATTTTAGCAGGGGGCCTTAAACCGATTACTCCCCAAAATCTTTTTATTGAAGAAGCCGTGGTTGAAAGCGAGCTGACTAAGAAATTCAAACAGAGATTTCCGCAAGCCCAGGTTCACCTCATCCCTTCCTATAAAGATTTTGTTCAATCGCACAAATATTCCATCAAAGACTATAATGAGCGGGCCAATAATTTTTTTGTGATTAAGGAGAGTTTTGATTTCTTTCGCCTCTGCCCCTGTACGCCGCATGCTTATGGATGCGGGTATCACATTGCGAATTTGGGAATGGGGTGCCCGATGGAGTGCACTTATTGTTATTTGCAGGATTATACCAATGCTCCGGGCATCGCATTCCCGGCGAATTTAGATGATTTTTTTGACGCCTTTAAAAACTATGAACACGATATCCGCCTGGGCAGCGGCGAGTTCACGGATTCTTTAGTTTTTGACAATTTAACGGAGTATTCTCCTCAAATTATCGATTTCTTCCGGCAATATCCCAATGCCCGTTTTGAATTCAAGACTAAAACGAATAATATCGATTTAATTTTAAAAGCGAACCCAGCACTCAATATCGTGATTGCGTGGTCAGTCAATCCACCGAATATTATTAAAGAAAATGAGTTCTATACGGCAACGTTAGACGAGCGCCTGGCTGCGGCAAAAAAATGTGTCGAAGCCGGATTCCGAGTTGGTTTTCATTTTGACCCGATCATTTTTTATGAAGGGTGGGAAGGTGACTACGAACAAGTGGTGAATCAGATTTTTGACTCCGTTGAACCTTCCCATGTCGCCTGGATCAGTTTGGGCACGTTACGATTGACCGCGACCCAAAAAAAGGTGATTGAGAATCGTTTTCCTCACAATAAAATCCTCGACGGAGAATTAGTGCTTGGTTTTGATGAAAAACTCCGCTACCCGGCCGAATGGCGTGCCGATATTTACCGCAAAATGTTTTCGTGGATCCGCAGACGCAACCCCAAAGCGTTTGTCTATTTGTGCATGGAAGAAAAGACCATCCACAAGGCGTGTTTGCTCCCGATGTGATCTTCCCCTCAAAGCTTCCCTGGCTCGGGACCTGGTTTTTTGCTTTTTTAATATGTTATACTTTAGGTGCAGTTCTATGGTGTTATGACATAGAAGCCCAACAATCCTCCTTGTTGGCATAAAAGAACCGCTTTTACCAGGCGGTTCTTCTTTTTTAGGACAAAAAGATATTGCTAAATCATTCCCTCTATATTAAGATAGGACGTTTTTAAATCCCCCCAAAAACAAACAATGAAAATACGATTTCCCGTTTTAATCCTGATTTTTACCGGACTCTTGACAGGGATTGCTTTGTCGGGAGAGTCTCTTCAAATTAAAGGGTCTGACACAATGGTCAATCTAGGCCAGGCTTGGGCTGAAGAGTATATGAACCAGCATCACGACGCGTTTATTGCCGTCACAGGCGGTGGGACGGGGACTGGGATCGCTTCTTTAATTAGCGGCACCTGCGATATTGCCGAGGCTTCGCGGACGATGAAGGAAAAAGAATATACTCAAGCCAAAGCTAAGAATATTCAGCCTAAAGAGTTGATTGTGGCCTGGGATGGTTTAGCGGTCGTTGTGAATCCCCGGAATCCTGTCAGTCAATTGACCGTCCAACAACTTTCCGATATTTTTACTGGTAAAATTACGAATTGGAAACAAGTGGGAGGGGAAAATTGGCCGATTGTGGTCTTGTCCCGAGAGGTTAATTCAGGGACCCACGTGTATTTTAAAGAACATGTTTTGCGCAAAGGCAATGAAAAGGGTAAAGAGGAGTTTACGGAAGAAGCGCTTCTCATGTCATCCTCTCAGGCGATTGCAGATGAAATTGCGTATAACGAGAATGCCATCGGTTATTACGGCATGGGGTATCTTAATTCAACGCAAAAACCGATCTCTGTGGGGAATGTTCCGCAAGGACCCTATTTTGAGCCGACTTTTTCGAATATCAAAGCAAACAAATATTATATTTCCCGTCCGTTGCTTTTGTATACCAACGGTGAACCCCAAGGAATGGTCAAAAACTTTATTGATTTTGTTCTGAGCGAGGAAGGTCAAAAAATTGTTCAGGATATTGATTTTGTCCCTTTAAGGTGATTTATGTTTAAAAAAAGATGGACCGTTAAAAGAATTAGAGAATCGATTATCGAAAAGTCGATATTTTTAAGTGGAATTACATCGATTGTTATTGTTGTTCTTATTTTCGTTTTTTTGCTCAAGGAAGGTTTGTCCGTTTTTAAGGTTGTTTCTTTCCAGGATTTTCTCCTCGGTAAAAAATGGTATCCCATTTCCGAGCCTCCCCAGTTAGGGATTCTATCCTTGTTGTGGGGTTCAATTCTCGTTACGTTAGGGGCAACACTCATTTCTGTCCCCTTGGGAGTCGCTAGTGCGGTTTACATTGCCGAAGTGGCTCCAGCTTCTGTCAAGGAGATCTTGAAATCGGGGATCGAAATTTTAGCCGCGATTCCCAGTGTTGTATTGGGTTTTATCGGAGTCATGACATTGGTCCCATGGGTGAAAAATACGTTTCATGTCCCGACGGGATTAACAGCTTTTTCCGGTTCGATCATGCTGGCCTTTATGGCGATGCCGACGATCGTAAGTATTGCAGAAGACGCCATTAATGCGGTGCCCAAACGATATAAAGAAGCGGCCCTTGCGTTAGGCGCGACTCATTGGCAGGCCATCTGGCGTGTGGTTTTACGTGCGGCGTCATCCGGAATTGTAGCGGCTGTGATGTTGGGTCTCGGCCGGGTTATTGGTGAAACCATGGCTGTCATGATGATTACCGGCAATGCCGCCAGGATCCCGAATTCCATTTTCCAGCCTGTTCGGACTTTGACAGCGACCATTGCCGCTGAAATGGGAGAGACCGTTCAAGGCAGCCATCATTATTACGCATTGTTTGCCATAGGAATTGTGCTTTTTGTTATTACGTTTGTCATCAATTTGATTGCAGATATGGCGCTCCATAGAGAGAAACGATGAAAAAGAATCCTCACCTGACACAAAAAATTGCTTTTACATTACTATTTTTATCCACGGTCCTAGTTGTTTTGCCTGTGGGTTTTATTGTTGTTTATATTATCCAAAAGGGAGCTAGCGCGATTTCCTGGGAATTTTTGACAGCGATGCCCATTCGCGGAATGAGGGCCGGAGGGATTTTTCCAGCGATTGTGGGGACTTTTTATTTGGTTCTTGGAACCATGATTTTTGCTATTCCATTAGGCGTTTTATCAGCGATCTTTTTGACAGAATATTCGAAGGACAACTTATTGACGCGTTTAGTCAAATTGGCGATTATCAATTTGGCGGGTGTTCCGTCGGTTGTTTATGGGTTGTTTGGTTTGGGTTTTTTTGTTTTCTTTTTTAAATTTGGTTCATCGATTCTGGCGGGATCTCTCACGTTGGCTCTCATGGTTTTGCCGGTCATTATCACCGCATCGAAAGAAGCACTCGAAAGCGTTCCACAATCATTTCGTGAAGTGAGTTTGTCGCTAGGGGCCTCGAAATGGCAGACAATCCGTCATTCCGTATTGCCCCATGCCATTCCGGGAATTTTAACGGGAATCATTTTAGGAATCAGCCGGGCGGCGGGTGAAACAGCGCCTATCCTTTTTACCGTTGCTGCTTTTTATCTGCCCAAGCTCCCTGATTCTGTCTTTGACCAATGCATGGCGTTACCCTATCACCTTTACGTTTTATCGACCCAGGTCCCGAATGTTGCCATTAATATTCGCTATGGGACGGCCTTGGTTTTATTAGCCCTGGTCTTATCCCTTAATTTAATTGCCATGATTGTGCGGTATCATTTTCGGAAGAAGAAAAAATGGTAAACACATTAAAAGTTAAAGCTCAAAATTTACAGGTATGGTTTGGCTCCTATCATGCGCTTCAATCAGTCAATTTATCTATTCCTGAGCATGAGATATTAGGTGTCATTGGCCCGGCGAACAGCGGCAAAAGTACATTTTTACGCTGCCTGAACCGGCTCAATGATTTGATTCCGTCTTTCCGAAAGGCCGGTGAGATCTTTATCAATGATCAAACGATCGATGGGAATATTGATATAGGACTCTTGCGAAAGAAGGTGGGGATGGTTTTTGCCTTGCCAACACCGTTGCCTTTGAGTATCTATGAAAATGTTGTTTATGGGCCGCGTCGCTATGGGGAGCGGAACAAAAAAGTTTTGGATCAAATTGTTGAGAGATGTTTAACCGAAGCCTCGCTTTGGGTTGAAGTCAAGGACCGCTTGGACAGTCCGGGAATGAAACTTTCGGGCGGTCAGCAACAGCGGCTTTGTATCGCGCGGACCTTGGCGGTTGATCCAGAAATCATCCTTTATGATGAGCCATGTTCTGGCCTTGACCCCATTTCAACGGGCAAGGTCGAAGAAGCGATGTATCAGTTTAAAAAGAAATATACCCAGATTTTGGTTACGAATAACACTAAGCAGGCCGCTCGTGTGAGTGACCGGACTGCCTTTTTTCTGATGGGGGAATTAATTGAAATTGGCGAAACCGCCAAGATTTTTACTTCCCCATCGGACAAGCGAACAAACGATTATATTTCGGGACGATTTGGTTGATGTTTATATTAAAGTTTTAGGGGTGGAAGTGAGTTGTGAGTCTGGGGTCGGGTTGTGAGGCTTGGGGATGAGAAATATCTCACCCCAAAGACCTTTAACACGACTCACAACCCACAACCAAATACTCATCCCGATTCATATTTGATTAAGCGAGAGTCTTGCAATGAAAATTATTGAAACAAAAAATTTGAATTTATATTACGGCAATTTTCGTGCGCTGATTGATGTCAATATTAGGATTGACAAAAATCAGATTACGGCCATGATTGGCCCATCGGGATGCGGCAAGTCGACACTTTTGCGTACGTTTAACCGGATGAACGATTTGATTGAAGGAGTACGCATCACAGGCCAAATCCTGATTGATGGTCAGGACATCCGTTCCCAAAATATAGATATTGTTTCTCTCCGGAAAAAGGTGGGAATGGTTTTTCAGCGGCCTAATCCTTTCCCTTTATCGGTTACAGAGAATATTCTTTTTAGTTCTAAAATTCATGGGGTCATTAAAAGAAGAGAGAGAGAGAGGGTTGTTGAGGAGTCGCTTAAAGCTGTCTTGCTTTGGGATGATCTTAAAGATAAATTGAAAAAATCTGCGCTGAATTTAACCCTGGAGCAACAGCAACGGCTTTGCATCGCACGACTTTTGCCGGTTAAACCAGATATCCTTTTGATGGACGAGCCTTGTTCGGCCTTGGATCCTGTTGCGACGCAAAAAATTGAAGAGTTAATGCGAAGCTTAAAAGAAAATTATACAATAGTCATCGTGACTCATAATATGCAGCAGGCCGGACGTGTTTCGGATTATACGGGTTTTATGCTTTTGGGTGAATTGATTGAGTTTGATAGAACCGAGGCCATATTTAAGTCTCCGAAAAATCAAAAAACTGAAGAATATATCACGGGAAGGTTCGGTTAATCCATGACCAAGGTTTTATTTGTTTGCGTGGAAAATTCATGTCGCAGTCAAATGGCCGAAGGACTTGCGAGACATTTGGGGGCAGGGATCCTTGAAGCCTATAGTGCGGGTTCGAAACCGTCAGGGATTATTAATCCGACAGCGATAGAGTCTATGAAGAAGATCCGCATTGATATTTCTGATAGCAAATCCAAAGGATTTGATTCTTTGCCGAGCCAAGATTTTGATTTTGTCATTACCATGGGATGCCAAGATGCCTGCCCGATTTTTCCGGCCAAGAAGAAAATCGACTGGAACATCCCGGATCCCAAGGGAAAAGATTTAAAGTTTTTTGAGGAAACTCGAGATATCATTGAAAAAAAAGTCAAAGATTTTATTCGGCAGTTAAAGAAAAATTAAATTTTTAAGGAGGATAATTTATGCAACGACATTTTGATGAAGAATTGAAGCTGCTCAAAGAAAAATTGCTTCAGATGAGCGGATTGGTCGAGGAGGCGATTTCCATGGCCATCCAAGCGTTGATGGAACGCGATCGTGATTTGTGCCAAAAAGTCATAAAAAACGATGACCCCATCAACATGTTAGAAATTGAGATTGACGATTTATGCCTGAAACTATTGGCTCTTCATCAGCCTCAAGCCGGGGATTTGCGGTTTATCACATCAACCATGAAGATTAATAATGATTTGGAGCGCATCGGAGATCTGGCTGTCAATATCGCCCAGCGGGCGATGGACCTGATGAAGGTCCCCCCATTGAAATCTTTAAGCGGAATTTCGGAGATGGCCAAGGAGGCTCAAGGGATGCTGCGCGATAGTCTGAATGCGTTTGTCGAAAAAGATTCTGTCCTGGCCTTGGCTGTCTGTAAGAGAGACGATATCGTTGATAACTTCAATCGAAAGATTTTCTTAGAGTTCCTTCGTGACAAACCGGCAACTTCTCAGGCTCTTGAGCGAGCACTGGACGTCGTGCTTGTATCAAAGAATCTTGAACGAATTGGAGATCATTCAACGAACATCTGCGAAGATGTGATT
>CAZAPN010000028.1:0-13170 GCA_964487145.1 uncultured Planctomycetales bacterium
TGACAATCTTTAAAAACGTTTCTTTGGTTAAAAACCATTTTAAATAACGCAGACGCCCCTGACAAAATCGAGGATGAGAAAGAAAACTTAAAAAACTGATCATTTTGGCGGCCAATGGACTTTTAAACTTGATCTCAACGATTTTGTTTTCAACTTCAATGCCCCGCTCCTGCAAGGCGACATTGAGTTCCTGCGCCATCGCCTTTGATTGGTTCAAATGTCCCGCCTTTCCATCGCTAACGACTAAAACCGTCGCCTCTTTAGAATATTTCCATATCTTATAAAACCACATATATTCGGCGGGATACCGGGTGATATAATCTTCCATGAGACGAACAATCGTCTCCAAATTTTTCACCACATCTTTTTCGGTATCGCCAGTCTTAATTAAGTCTAAAGGCGGATGAATGACCAGACGATGCCGCCCGTCTTTTTCCCGGATGATCACGGAAAAACAGATGGGAACTCCCCATTTCAACCCCAAACGAATCGCGCCGACAGACATCGAAGCCTGCCGGCTAAAATATTTGACGAGGGCGCCTCCTTTGCCTCCCTGGTCAACAACCATTCCAACAATTTGATTGTTCTGCAAACTTTTGATCAGGTCCCGAGTTCCAAACCCTCGCTCAAGGACAACCGAACCACTGGCCCGGCGATAACTATTCAATAAGTGGTCGAGTTTTGCAAAACGATCCTGGGGATTCACTATCACATTATACGGTCCTAAAGACGAGCAAACGGGATTCACCAATTCCCAACTCCCAAAATGCATCGCTAAAAAAATAACGCCCTTCCCTCCCTTCAAAGAATTCATAATATGTTCTTTGCCCTGGATGTCGACATATCGTTCAACATTGGCTGGGGTTATAAGCGGGAGTCGCAGCAACTCAATCAAATTCTGGCCATAATTCTGAAAAACTTTTTTGACGATCCGTTTGATTTCACTTGGTTTTTTGGAATGAGCAAAGGCTGTTTTGATATTGGCATAAGCCAGGGCCCTATGGCGGCCATCACAGTAGTATCCCAATAAACCAATAAACCGACCAACGCCGAGTGCCATGGAAAGAGGCAGCATCCGAACCAATGCCCCAAAGCCCTTAATGGACCCTAAAATCAATTCTGCCGTGAATGGTTTTATGCTCATTTTCTGTTACAAACTTTCTTTAGACGGTTCAAAAGTTCGGCCTCCCCTCGGATAAGTTTGATTTGAATTTTCAAGCTCAGAACCGGGCAGACACTGCCCAGCGTAGAAAGAAAATCATCCAACTTTACACTGTCCTTTTCCGTTGTCACAAAAAACTCAATGCCTTCTTCCTTGCCATAATCCGCTATCAACCTTACGTCCGAACTCGTATAAACGTGATGGTCCAAAAAAGGGAAATTCTTCGTTACATTTGCCCCGAGATTAGACAATATTTTTTGAAATGAAGCCGGGTCGCCGATACTGCAAAAAGAACAAACCTTCTTCCCCTTCAAGAACAGAGGATCAACGTAAATATAGTGCGTTAATAAATTCTCAAATCCCAAAGGTTCGTGAATGGACTGGGCAATGAAAACTTCTGGATGAAAAGACAAAAGCTGCTGTTCCAATTCTTCAATGCGTTTGGAAGGGACCAGGTTCGTTTTTGTTAAGAGAATCGCATCGGCCCTTTTTAAAGATTTTAACGGTTCTCTGAGAATCCCACGGGGAATCAAATGTCCATTTCCAAATCCCTGGGTCACATCAACCAAAACAATATCAAAGTCACGGAATAAACGCCAATGCTGAAAACCATCATCCAAAAGAATAGTTTCCACCGAAAAGCTTTTGACCGCTTCCCGGCCGGTTTTAACACGATCGCGCCCCATCAAAACAGGCACTTCCGGCAAAAGGCGTTGCAACAAAGTCACCTCATCGCTAAAAGAAGCATCCGTTGTCTTTTTTTCACTCATGTATCCCCGGGAAAGGATCACAGTTTTCATCTTTTCCCGGCAAAGATATCTGGCCACAAATTCCACAAAAGGTGTTTTTCCAACGCCACCCCACGTGAGGTTGCCGACACTAATGACAACCGCATTTAATCGATGCCTCTTAAGAAAATTGCGATGATAACACAGCGCTAGAAAACGAACACCCAGACCATACAACAAGGACAATAACCATAAAATCTTTTTCGCAAGCTTTGCCCCGAAAGTGTCAATTTGATCTGTGGCTAATTTATAAAAATAGTCTTTCATTGGATTACCTTAAAAATCCGGCAATGACTTCTAATGTCTTCAGCGTTGCCCCCCGATAGTGATCAACAACCCGTTCGGCGGCCATCCCTAACTGTGTTCTCCGTTCAGAATCCGTCAATAAACGCTTTATTTCCGTCATCAATTCCGCCTCATCTTTCACTTGAACGACAGCCTTCTCCCTCAAAAACAAATCCGTGATGTCCCGAAAATTATCCGTGAAAGGCCCTATCAAAATAGGCTTGGCAAAATAAGCGGGCTCAATAATATTTTGGCCACCGCGCTTGGTGAGACTTTTTCCCACAAAAACCAAATCTGAGATCCCATAAAGAGATTTTAACTGGCCGATCGTATCCACAATCAAGATCTCATTGGCGCGCATCTGTTCTGCGGACCGATGAGAAAGACATCGGGGCAAAAATTCATGTAACTGTACTAACGAAATAATCTCGTCTGTCCGGTCGACGTGCCGCGGAGCTAAAATCAGACGCAAATGGGTAAATTCTTTTCTTAACAAAGCGTAAACCCGTAAAAGGATTTCCTCCTCCCCGTCATGGGTGCTGCCCCCGATCAGGATCAAATCATAATTCTGATATCCTAACGATTGTCTAGTCAACAAGCCGGCATTAAAAAGATCATCAAATTTCATGTTGCCGACAATTTTGACAGAAGACCGTTGCGCCCCTAAATCAATAATCCGTTGAGCATCGAGAGAGCTTTGCATACAAAAAGATTTCACCATTGATAAAACACCCCGCGTCAGAAATCGAATGAACCGGTATCGCCCAAAAGCCCGGTCAGAAATACGTCCGTTAATCAAAACGATCGGAATATTTTGTTTCGAAAGGTGCGTAAAAAGATTTGGCCAAATCTCTGTTTCCGCCACGATGTAAAGTTTGGGCCGGATCAAACGAATCAATTTCCTCACGATAAAACTAAAATCTAACGGGGCATAAATAACGATGTCCTCGGGACTGACCCTGGAGAAAGCCAAGTGATAGCCTGTTTTGGTCACGGTTGATATCACCAACCGATAGGAAGGGAATACTTTCTTTAATTCCGTGATTAACCGGCCGATGGCTAAAACTTCGCCGACACTCACGGCATGAATCCAGATTTTGTCCTTTTGGGCTAACGCGGCTTGAAGATCTTTGGACAAGATGCCGAAACGCATGGAAAACAACTTATGCCATTTCTGTTTAAAAAGCAGTGCGGGCAGATAAATGATGGCAAAAAACAAAAACAAAATATCATAAACGATGAACATATTTTCAAGATTCCTCTCGCTGAACATGGAACACTTGACACTTAATGCTTCTTTTGCGTGTTAAGTGTGATGTGTCCAATGCCAAGCTATGCCCTTGGATGAGCTTTATCATAAACGCTTTTCAATCTTTCCGTAGTCATGTGCGTATAGATTTGGGTTGTCGACAAATTCACATGACCAAGCAACTCCTGAACCGCTCGTAAATCCGCCCCTCGATTCAACAAATGGGTCGCAAAGGAATGGCGTAACGTATGGGGAGAAATTCCGCTGCGCAAACTGGCCGCCAAGATATATTTACTCACAATATTGCGCACACCCCGGTCCGAAATCCGGCGTCCATTCTTATTCAAAAAAAGCGCCTGGGTTTCTTCCTTGCGTTTCATTGCATCCAAGTATTCGCGAATGACACCTAACGCTTTATCACCGATGGGAACTAAACGCTCTTTTTTCCCTTTTCCAAAAACCTTTACGATATTACCGATGAAATCAACGTGGTCGATGTCGAGGCCGACCAATTCGCTGATGCGAATGCCTGTGCTATAGAATGTTTCTAAAATCGCCCGGTCCCTTAAACTCGAGGCTTCTTTCCCTTTTGGGGCCTCGAGCAGTTTGACGGTTTCTTCTTCCGAAAGAAATTCCGGTAATTTTTTGTCCAGCTTTGGCGTCGCCATCAATTTCGCCGGATTGGTTTTGACATGACCTTCCCGAAAAAGAAACTTAAAAAAACTCCGCAAAGCCGAAAGTTTTCTCGCCAAGCTACGGGGTTTCAAATTTCTGCCCTTCAGAACCGCTAAAAATCGCCGCAGAGTAAAATAATCAACTTTTTCAATCGGCGTATTTTCAAGAAACAAAAAGAACTCCGCTAAATCGATTTTATAATTCAGCAGGGTGTGTTTGGAATAATTCTTTTCAATCTCAAGATATGTTAAAAACTTTTCGATATAACGATTCATACTCTAAAACAAAAACTATTCGGAAATAGTTTCCCCGTTCATGGTTGTTGACTGTTTTTCAGAACTCGATTCCGGCATTTTATTGCTGATAAAATTACATTTGGGATAATGGCTGCACCCGAAGAAGATCCGTCCCCGGTGAGAACGGCGCTCAACCACGTCCCCCCCACATCCTTCATTGGGGCATTTGATACCGATGGAAAACGGCTCAGAATATTTGCAGGCCGGAAAACCGGAGCAACTCGAGAATTTCCCATTGCGGCCCCACTTGACCATCATCTTCTTCCCGCATTGAGGGCAATCCTTATCA
Source organism: uncultured Planctomycetales bacterium (assembly GCA_964487145.1). Taxonomy (GTDB): domain Bacteria; phylum Omnitrophota; class Gorgyraeia; order Zapsychrales; family CAZAPN01; genus CAZAPN01. The sequence continues at coordinate 4,745 of CAZAPN010000028.1, forward strand.
AGGAAGGTCTGCGTCTTCTCGATGTTGCCGCTGGCGAATTCCAACTCTTCCTTGAATGGCTGATAGAACTCATTTAAAAGTTTCAAATAATCCAAATCGCCTTCTTCGACTAAATCGAGATGTTCTTCCATCGTGGCGGTAAATCCGATATCCATAATTTTCGGAAAATATTGAACGAGCAGATCGCAGATAAGCATTCCCAATTCGGTCGCGCTAAAATAACCTTTTTGGCGGTTCACATAATTACGAAAAACCAATGTCTGAATAATCGGGGCATAGGTACTGGGCCGGCCGATGCCGTCTTCTTCCAAGGCCTTGACCAACGATCCTTCCGAATAACGGGCCGGAGGTTTTGTAAAATGCTGCGAAGGATGGACCTCCATCAAATCCAAAACATCTCCGATTTCATAAACAGAAAGATCTTGGCCTCCGTCAGAAGAACGCGATTCGATCCCTGCGGCCAGATACCCTTCAAAAATTAAAATAGAACCCGAAACGCCAAACTGAAATTTTCCCCCCTTGATTTCAATCTTTTTATTCAAAAAAACAGCCGGGGTCATCTGACAGGCAATGAACCGTTCCCAAATCAATTCATAAAGACGATATTGGTCATCATCCAAATACTGCCTGATGCTCGCCGGCGTTCGGTGGCAATCGCTGGGACGGATCGCTTCATGGGCTTCTTGCGCTGATTTCTTTGATTTATAGATATTCGGCTCTTGGGGTAAATATTGTTCGCCATATTGCGTTTTAATAAAATCACGGACGCGAGAGATCGCTTCTTTGGAAATATTAACGGAATCCGTACGCATGTAAGTGATTAACCCGACGGCCTCCTCTGCCCCGAGTTCTATCCCTTCATAAAGCTGCTGGGCGATGATCATGGTCTTACTCGTATTAAATCCCAATTTATTAAATGCTTCTTGCTGCAAGGAACTCGTGATAAAAGGCGGAGACGGGTTACGGCGGATTTCTTTCTCGACTATGTTTGTGATCGAAAATTTTTCTTGGCGAAGTTGCGCGGAAAGGTCCTCCGCCTCCTTTTGATTTGCGATTTCAAACTTTTCATCATTAATCTTTTCTAATCCTGCCTTAAGGATATCCTTCAGATCATGGCGTTTTAAATCAGCATCAATTTCCCAATATTCTTGAGGGACAAAATTTTTGATTTCTCTCTCGCGATCAACGATAATCCGTAACGCGACCGACTGAACTCGTCCGGCGCTCAGTCGCGACCCCACTTTCTGCCATAGTAGAGGACTCAGCTTATATCCCACAATACGGTCCAAAATACGGCGGGCAACCTGGGCATCGACTTTCTTGAGGTCAAACTCTAACGGGTTTTTAAAAGCCTTGGCGACCGCCTCTTTGGTGATCTCGTGAAACATGACCCGATAATACTTTTTGTCTTCCCCCAACTGATTGCTGATGTTCCAACCGATGGCCTCACCCTCACGGTCGGGATCGGTCGCGATATAGACCTCTTTGACGTTCTTGGCTTCTTTTTTCAGTTGATTCAAAACTTTTTGCTTGGCACGCAAAATGACCCACTTGGGCTTAAATTTGTCTTCAATATCAACCCCAAAAACGGACTTGGGCAAATCCACAATATGCCCCATCGAGGAAAGGACCTTATACTTCGTCCCCAAAATTTTGTTGATCGTTTTCACCTTGGTGGGGGACTCAACGATGACTAATGATTTGGCCATGATTTCAAAAACCTTTCTTTTAATGATCTAGGCGTACGAACATTTTTCCCGGAAATTGCTTAACAACTTTCTTGAGTTCCAAGTTCAAAAGAACCGGAAGGATTTGCGACAGAGAAGTCTGAGAACTCATCACGAGTTCATCAATATGCTGGGGATCATTTTTCAAAAGACAAAAAATTCGTTTTTCTTCAACCGTTAATTCCAACGGCATCATTTCCCGCGTAATCACCCGGGACTTCTTTTCTCGGATAATGTCTTTCATCTGGACAGACAATTCCGCCAGGATATCTTCCACCCCACCGATTAATTTGGCCCCCTGTTTAATAAGATGATGGGTTCCTTGAGCGGTTGGGTTATCCACCTTGCCCGGTACCGCAAAAACTTCACGACCTTGTTCCAAAGCAAAACGGCTTGTAATCAAAGCACCGCTTCTTAATGTGGCTTCCACAACAACAGTGCCTAACGATAAACCGCTCACGATCCGATTTCGTCTGGGAAAGTTTCCGGCCAAAGGAGGCATGGTGAGGGGATACTCCGATAAAATCGCCCCGTGGGAAGCAATCTCCTTGGATAACGGGATGTTTTCCGAAGGATATATTTTTAATAAACCACTCCCTAAAACGGCCATTGTTCGGCCATGAGCTTTTAAAGCTCCCCGATGAGCCGATGTATCAATGCCCTTGGCCATTCCTGAAACAACCGTGATCCCTAATTCGCTCAATCCTAATGCCAATTTTTCTGCCACCATAAGACCATACAAGGAGGCGTGCCGTGAACCGACGATGGCGATGGCCAGATGATCTTCGGACGAAACATCTCCTTTCAAATACACAAGGACCGGGGGATCCGGAATCTCTTTAAGGTTCTGAGGATAATCACTGTCAGACAGGACCAAAAATTTAAGACCGTTTTCATTCAGAAGTTTTTCTTCCCCCTTTAAAAACTCATCGATTTTAAAACTCTTGAGATGATGAATGACATTCTTCGGCAAGGCACCGATCGCCACCAGTTGTTGGTACGTGGCTTTGAGAACATTCTCGGCGGAACCAAAGAACTCAACAAGTTGACGAATTCGAATATTCCCTAATCCGGGAATGGCATTAAGAATTAATAAACTCTGTCGTTCAGTCATTTTGAATTAATCTAAGGATTTCCTGAGTCACTCCCTCGGTAGACTTTTCGCAGGTATCCACGATATGATCTGCCTGACGATAAAAGGGGTCTCTCACCTTGAAAAGAGATTTGATCACTTCCATGGGTTTTTCTACATTGAGAAGGGGTCGGTGGGCCTGATCTTTCACCCTCCCATAAATGACGTCGGGACTGGCATACAAATAAATCAGAACACCCGTCTTTTTTAGATTCTGGATATTAGACTGATCGAGGACAACCCCGCCCCCACAGTCAATAACCACCCCGGAAAGCCCCGAAACTTCCTTAACAACATCTTTTTCAAGCTTACGGAAAAAAGGTTCTCCGGACTCTTTAAAGATATCTGTAATCAATCGGCCATCTTTCTCAATGATTAAGGCGTCAGTCGAAACCAATTTTCTCTTCAGTTTTCTCGCTAACTGATTGGCTACCACTGTTTTTCCTGCGCCCATAAATCCAATTAAAGCGATATTTTGAGTCATGGGAGGGATTTTAACATAAGCCTCGAGGACTGTCAAAACTATAAAAACAAAAAGCCCAGTGAATAAACCTGGGCTTTTCATATATATTAATATTAATTTCTATAAAGCTTTAATAATAACCGTATCCTCTCAAAACCCAATGGACAATTTTATCGCCGCCGTAAAGGCTAATTAAACTCGCTAACGATAGAAATGGACCATAAGGGATCATGCTATCCTTGGTACGGATCTTGATAATGATGCCGACAACAGCCCCAAAAAACGGGGCTATAAAAAAGGTCAACACGGCCATTTTCCATCCTAAAAAAGCTCCGATCATGGCCAAAAGTTTGACATCTCCGCCTCCCATCGATTCTTTCTTAAAAAGGAAATCTCCCAGAACTCCAATCGCATAAATGATGCTTCCGCCGACCAAGGCTCCCAACAAAGAAAAACCCAAGGATAAAAGAGGTTTCGAAACACCGTGCATCGCTGGAAAAATCAAACTGAAGACAAATCCGACGACCATCCCTCCCACGCTGATTTCATCTGGAATGATCCTGTGATCAATATCCACAAACGTCGCAACAATCAAGGCGGAAACAAAAACCAAATATGGAAAAAGAATCCACGAAAGGCCCAAATGCAAATAAAAAACAAGAAATAAACTTGCGGTGATCAATTCGACAAGAAAATAACGGGGTGAGATTTTATTCTGGCAAAATCGGCACCGGCCCCGCAACAAAAGAAAACTCACAAAAGGAATATTGTCATACCAAGGAATGATTTTTTTGCAGTGACGGCAATGCGAACGCGGTTTTACAATCGATTCTTCCAAAGGCATGCGAATGATGCAGACATTGAGAAAACTTCCGACAATGGCCCCTATCACAAAAAAATACACCCCGAGAAAATATTCCATTAACACCCCTTTTGTTGGTCGGACAGGCCCTTGACCAAACTTGCACGCATTTTTTTCTTGATCGGTTCCGGAAGTTGAACATCCGCCCAGTGCTGAAAAGCCAAGACCCCTTGATAAAAAAGCATCCCTAACCCATTAGCCGTCTTTGCCTTTTTTGACTTGGCCAACTGCAACAATTTTGTTTCACTCGGATTATAAATGACATCGTAGACAAACAACCGGGGATGCAAAATGTCTGGGCTGATCAAACACGGATCCTCGTTTTTCATTCCGATGGGAGTCGTGTTGATCAAGATATCGGCAAGCTCAATGTTCAAATCATCGATACTGTCCGCTTTTTGAACAATCGAAACATCCATCCTTTGTCCCAAATCAGTGAGAAGACCTATCGTCTTTTTCTTGTCGATATCAAAAATACGGATAGAGATGGGCCTTTCCGGCAAGATACAAAGAACCGAAACAATGGCCCGCGCAGCGCCTCCTGCCCCCAGAATCGAAATTCGTTTTCCCTCGGGATGAACGGCCATCTCGGTCAAATGAGTCAAAAAGCCAGGTCCATCGGTATTGTAACCCGTGAGCCAACGTTTTTTTGAAATGACGATGGTATTCACCGCCTGTACTTTTTCGGCAAAAGGACTAACGGTATCTAAAAATTTCAGGACTTTTTCCTTATAAGGAATCGTAACATTGAGGCCAAAAATAGGAGAATCTTTCCTTTTCAAGTCTTCGAAAAACCCTTTTAACTCTTCTTCCTTTAACGGAAATAACCGGTAATCCGCATCCACTTTTAATTCTCGAAAAGCGGTATTATGCATGAGAGGAGATAAACTATGCCCAACCGGATAACCGATGAGCCCATAAATCACTTTTTGTTCGTCGCGCATGAGGAAAAATTACGAGTCTAAGGAGAGAACGTTATTGATGGCATCAATATAGGCCTTGGCGGACGCCTCAATGACATCAGTGCTTGCGCCATGGCCAATGACTTTTTTGCCCTTGAATTTCACCTTGATGGAAACTTCACCTAACGCATCTTTCCCTCGGGTGACCGATTGGATGGAATAATCCAAAAGCTCCCCTTCCATCTTGGTAATTTTATCAATCGCCTTGTAACAGGAATCGACCGGACCGTCACCGGAAGAGACGCTTTCAAATTTTTTACCTTTGGATTTCAAGACCACCACAGCTTTGGGGGACACATGCGTTCCGCTGGTAATGGCAAGGCTTTCTAACTGCCAGACGTTTTGAACGACCTTGACTTCATCCTGAACGATGGCAATCAAATCCTCATCAAAAACTTGTTTTTTCTTGTCGGCGGTGGTTTTAAAACGCTCAAACGCTTTATCGAGCTCTTCTCCGTCAATCGTGAACCCTAAAGATTTCAAACGCGTCTTAAAGGCATGTCGCCCCGAATGTTTACCCAAGACCAATCCTTCTCCGATAAAACCAACATCTTCGGGACGCATGATTTCATAGGTCGTCCGTTCCTTTAAAACACCGTCTTGATGAATGCCTGACTCATGACGGAAGGCATTGCTCCCCACAATCGCTTTGTTGGGAGGGACTAGGAATCCTGTGAACCGGCTAACCAACTTTGAGGCACGACAAAATTCAGGAGTATTGATTCTCGTCGTGCATCCATAAATATCTTTTCGAGTTTTCAAACCCATAACGATCTCTTCCATTGAGGCGTTGCCAGCGCGTTCGCCAATGCCGTTAATGGTGCATTCAACCTGACGGGCCCCGTTTTTAATCGCTGACAAAGAATTCGCAACCCCAATCCCCAAATCATTGTGACAATGGACCGAAATAATAGCTTTTTCAATATTCGGAACGTTGTGTTTAATGCCGGCAATCAATCGTCCGAACTCTTCGGGCATCGTATAACCGACAGTATCAGGAATGTTGACAGTCTTGGCACCCGCCTTAATGACTTCTTCGACGATTTTATAGAGGAATTCCGGTTCGCTCCGGGTGGCATCCTCACAGGAAAATTCCACATCCGACAATTTGGATTTTGCATATTTCACACCATCGATGGCCATCTGCAAGACTTCATCAGGGCTCTTTTGCAACTTATATTGCATGTGAATTTTGGAGGTCGCCAAAAAAACATGGATACGCCCACTCTTGGCCCCCCGAACCGCCTCATATACAGCATCGATATCCTTTTTGACGCATCGGGCCAGACCGCAAATGGTCGAATTCTTAATGTGTTTGGCCACATCGCGGACAGATTTAAAATCCCCATCGGAAATCACGGGAAATCCGGCCTCAATAATATCAACGCCTAGCTTTTCCAGCATGAAGGCCACTTCCAATTTCTCTTTTTCATTCATGCTGGCGCCCGGCGCTTGTTCGCCATCGCGCAAGGTCGTATCAAAAATATAAACGTGATTTGGATTTTTCATGATGACATTTTCTTTCTTTTTGCCAATTTAAGGACGCAACGATTGGTATATTTTAATCTTTTCTCGGATAATTCTCAAGGGTAAAGATGCCTGGCCCTGTCCGGTTGCGTTGGCATGCGAATAAACCAAAATCTGGTCCACTTCTTCCGTCGGGACATGCCGCATCTTTTCTCCTTTAAGAGACAAATTCAACCCTTTTTTCTCTAAGGAGACAACCTTAATCCCAAACAGAGCAACAAAATCTTTTAATGTCTTCTCGGAATACCCCCATTTATGATTTCCGAAATGGCCTAAATAATGTTCAGAGCGCCACATGTTCTCGCCAAAGATAAAATCAACAAACCGCTCAAACCCAAATTTAAAATACCGCCAAAGGATCTTTTCAAAATTAGGGACCTGCAGATGAATGATCCCTCCCAGTTTTAAAACTCGTGCCCAATCTTCAAAAACAAGAAAACGCATATATTTATCGAAATGCTCAAGCAAATCTTCGGCGAGGATTTCATCGACACTTAAATTGGCGAATGGAAGCGGCTGGGCTAAATCATGAACAATATCAGGTTGGCAGCTGGGAACAGAATCGATATTCACCCATCCGGATAATTTCTTATTCCCGCAACCGAGATGGAGTTTAGTTGGCATAAGAATCTTAAAAAAGTTGTCGAGTTACCGAGTTAACGAGTAGACGAGTTCAAGGATTAGCCCTAATAAACTCGCAAACTCGCTAACTCGTGAACCCGTAAACTACTTCTTCATCCACGGCATCATATCGCGCAACTTTCGCCCCACCTCTTCGATGGGATGTTTGTCTTCGTCGGCGCGCATCTTGGTGAAATTCGGACGACCTTTTTTATTTTCGCGAATCCATTCCCTGGCGAACTTTCCGGACTGGATATCGGCAAGCATCTTCTTCATGACCGCGCGAGTTTTGGCGTTGATCACTTTTTTGCCACGCGTTAAATCCCCATATTCGGCCGTATCGGAAACGCGTTTTCTCATCCCCTGAATCCCAGTTTCATAAATCAAATCCGTGATGAGCTTTAATTCATGGAGACATTCAAAATAAGCGATCTCAGGCTGATAACCGGCTTCGACCAGCGTATCAAAACCAGCTTTGACGAGTTCACTCACCCCGCCGCAGAGAACAGCCTGTTCTCCAAAAAGGTCTGTTTCGGTTTCTTCTTTAAATGTTGTTTCAATGACACCAGCTCTGGAGCCGCCAATTCCTTTGGCATAGGCTAAAGCCTTTTTGAGGGCATCACCAGAAGCATCTTGAAAAATGGCCACCAGACACGGAACCCCTTTGCCTTCTTCATATTGACGGCGCACCAAAGCCCCTGGACCTTTAGGTGCGATCATAAACACATCCACATCCGACGGTGGAACAATTTGCTTAAAATGGATATTAAACCCGTGAGAAAAAACAATGGATTTCCCTTTTTTCAAATTTTTCTTAATGGCCTTTTTATAAACTTCGGCCTGGGCGTGATCCTGGGTCAATATCTGAATAATATCCGCTTCTTCAGCGGCAGATTTTGCGTCGACAGGTTGAAAGCCATCTTTGATGGCTTGCTCATAATTGGGAGTCCCCTCAAGCTCGCTGACGATGACTTTCAGTCCGCTGTCACGCAGGTTGAGCGCTTGTCCGCGCCCTTGGATCCCATAACCGATAATCGCAATCGTCTGATCCTTGATCACGTTTAAATCGGCATCTTTATCGTAATAGATTTTTGCCATTTTGATCCTCCTTTTAATGAGCACATGACTTACG
>CAZAPN010000029.1:0-13137 GCA_964487145.1 uncultured Planctomycetales bacterium
AGAACTTTCTCCTGAATTCTCTGATGCGCTCGCAGCCCTTCGTGGTTATGCGAAAAGCACACTCAATTCAGCGATTGTTTTTTCAGCCGGACTGAACCGACGACTTTACACTTATGTCGAAGAATTCAAAGATTTTTATGCCGATGCGACAGGCAACATCAAAAAGAAAATTGTTCTTAAAGTCAGCGATTTCCGCTCCTCGTTGACCCAAGGAAAAATTTTTGCAAAAAAAGGGGTTTGGGTCTCTGAATTTCGCGTTGAATCAGGATTAAACTGTGGCGGACATCTTTTTGCAACCGAAGGTTATTTATTAGGACCCATCTTGGAAGAATTCAAGACCAAGAGAAAAGAACTCATTCAAAACCTACATGAGCTATACAGCAAAGCTGTTAAAATGAAAAACAAACCGCATTTTTCCAAACCTCATCCCATCCGCGTTACCGTACAAGGAGGCATCGGGACAACACAAGAAGATAAATTTCTACACGCACATTATGAGGTCGATTCGACCGGTTGGGGATCTCCTTTTCTGCTGGTTCCAGAAACGACAATCGTTGATGAAAAAACCTTGCACCAGTTAGCCCATGCCGGCGAAAATGAAATTTACCCTAGCGATGTTTCTCCTTTAGGTGTTCCTTTTAGCAATTTAAAGGAATCGGCAAGTGACCTTGAAAAAGAAAGACGGGCCCATGAAGGGGATCCCGGAAGTTTCTGTCCGAAGCGCCACTTGGCGACAAACACAGAGTTTACGGACAAACCCATCTGTACCGCCTCACGTCTTTATCAAAAATTCAAATTAAAACAATTAGCGGCATTAAATCTGAATGCAGACATCTATGAACAACGAGCCAAAGAAATCATTCAAAAGGCATGTATCTGTCATGAACTTGGGCATTCGATGTATCTAAAATACAAGGTTATTAAAAACCATGTCAAGCCATTCCCAGCGGTGTGTCCGGGGCCCAATCTCGCTTATTTTTCAAAAATCATGACGCTCAAAGACATGGTCGATCATATCTATGGCCGAATGAATCACCTGAATTCAACCTATCGGCCTCATATGTTCATTAAAGAACTTCAACTCTATGTGGACTATTTCAAGAAGGAAGTTCAAAAAGCCCTGGCCAATCCTTCACAGAAGCAAATTGAATATCTATTAGAATTTCGAAAAAATCTTTTGGAAGGGATCGAATATTATTTCAAATTATTTACGGAATTGATTGAAGACGCAAAAGAACGCAAAGAAAAAACCTTGAAGGAACTCACTGAACTCAAAGAAAAAATTCTATCGATAGCAGCGTCGATTGGATCAGCCCCTCTGCCTGCAGCCCCACCATCCCTTTAACCCAGAAGGCTTTCTTTAAATTATTTTAACTTATTTTTGGAACTTAATCGACGAACATCGTGTGTCGTTTGGATGGAACAGTATTGCGGACCGCACATCGAACAAAACGGGGATCGTTTATCTTTTCGTTTGGGGAGGCTTTGTGCGCGGTAAGATCTGGCTAATTCGGGGTCAAAGCTCAGATTAAACTGATCTTGCCATTGAAAGTCAAAACGCGCCTTAGACATGAGGCGATCATATTGGTGGGCCTGGGGGTGTCCTTTGGCTAAATCCGCGGCGTGCGCGGCAATTTTATGGGCAATAATTCCCGCGCGGACATCTTCTTTATTGGGCAAACCCAAATGCTCTTTGGGTGTCACATAACACAGCATGCTGGCGCCAAACCACCCGATCATGGCTCCGCCGATTGCGGATGTCAAATGGTCATAACCAACCCCAACGTCTGTTACCAAAGGGCCAAGCGTGTAAAATGGGGCCTTATAACAGGCCTTCATCTGTCGCTCCATATTTTCTTGAATCAAATTCATAGGAACATGGCCAGGACCTTCAATCATCGTTTGGACATCATGCTTCCAAGCGATCCTTGTCAATTCTCCCAGAGTTTTCAGCTCTCCAAATTGCGCCCGGTCATTGGCATCAGAAATACATCCAGGCCGCAAACCATCCCCAAGACTAAAACACACATCATAGGATTTTAAAATTTCGCAAATCTCATCAAAGTGCGTAAAAAGAAAATTTTCTTTTTTATGGGCCAAACACCATTTGGCTAAAACCGAACCGCCGCGCGAAACAATCCCCATCAGTCGTTGATTCGCCCAAGGAATATATTTCTTCAAGACACCGGCGTGCACGGTAAAATAATCCACCCCCTGCTGCGCTTGTTCAATCAACGTCTCCCGATAAATGGGCCACGTTAATTCTTCTGGCTTTCCTCCAACTTTTTGAATCGCCTGATAAATCGGTACGGTTCCAATCGGCACAGGAGAATTTCGAATAATCGATTCACGGGTTTCATGGATATGGTCTCCGGTAGATAAATCCATGACCGTATCCCCACCCCAACGAATGGCCCAAACCATTTTTTCAATTTCTTCCGGGATGCTCGATGAGATGGCCGAGTTACCGATATTCGCATTGATTTTAACAAGGAATTTCCGGCCGATAATCATGGGTTCGACTTCGGGGTGATTAATATTGGCAGGGATAATCGCACGGCCGGCCGCGACTTCTTGACGAACCAACTGAGGCGAGCACCCCTCGCGAATCGCGGCAAATTCCATCTCGGGAGTAATCTGACCTTTTTTGGCCAAATAGAGCTGGGAAATTTTCCGCCCTGATTTCGCTCGTAGAATAAAATTTTTGGGATTTTCGGGAGAATGAATCTTCTCGAGATCTCCACTTCGGTTGATCCAAGCAAGCCTTATGGCAGAAATTCCTTGGTGGATATCAACGCGCGTTTGAGAATCAGAGTAAGGACCCGAAGTATCATACGCAAGAAAATATCGTCTTTCTTTAAAACCACTAACCGAAGATTCGGTTTTAAGACGAATTTCTTTAAAAGGAACGCGGACAAAAGGATAAATTTTCCCGGAGAGATAAGTTTTCTTCATTCCCGCAGGAAAATGATAATTCAAATTCATGCAAGATTGACGAGAACAGGATAACTTTTTTAAAGTTTTTCGCATATTTTTGTCTATTTTTATAAAAAACCAGAACTATTATAGTCTGCTAGGCAAAGGTGTCAACAGATTCATGGCATTGTTGTTCTATTTTTATTGTGGATTAATATTTCTTGATTATAATAGTGTTTTAAAGCGAGGACGATATGGCTCAAAAATCAAATTATGTGATTGACCAAATTCAGTTGGGTCCCATGGAGAATTTCATTTACTTCGTTGGTTGCCCCACGACCAAGGAGATGGCCGTGATAGACCCGGCCTGGGACGCAAATTTTCTCCTAGATCATGTTCAAAAGAAAGGATTTAAATTGGTGTCCCTCCTATTGACTCATGGACATTATGACCATGCTGATGCCGCGGATGAGATTTCAAACAAACTGAACATCCCTGTTTATATTTCAAAATTTGAGGCTGACTTCTATCGTCCTGAAACAAAACAGTTAAAAGACGTCGAACACGATGAAATCATCAAGGTCGGGACACTTGAAATAAAATGTCTTCATACGCCCGGACACACACCGGGGTGCCAATGCTTTTTGCTGGGTGACAAATTATTCACGGGCGATACTCTTTTTGTGGATGCCGTTGGGCGGTGGGATTTGCCGGGAGGAAGTGTCAAAAAATTATTCCACTCCCTTTACCATGTACTAGGGACGCTCCCTGATGATGTCACAATCTACCCTGGCCATGGTTACGGCGCAGTTTCTTCAAGTACAATCGCGGAACAGAAAAAAACAAATCCTTATCTGCAAGTCGAAAACATTCAGCGATTTTTAAAAGATTTTGCCCAATAGTTACTTGCAGGATGGGCCATGCGGGTTTTAATTTTTCATCTTTGAATAAATAGCCCGGCGAATGATCCACGCAAGGATGGCAAAGGGTAGGAATGTCCTCAACCCCAACAAAATGCGGCTTGTCCAATCCGGAATATACCTCATACGGGGATTTTTTGATTTAATAATTTCCTCAACCAGACGGGCGATATCTTCGGGATCCATCCGATTCTTTTTCATACCTTCATCTACCATATTTCTCATTTTGTTGGAAAAACTGTAATACGGGCTTTGGGGATTATCGAAATTCTTTGCATAACGCCTGTTATTGTCAAAAATTTTCGTCGGATACGAACCCGGTTCGATTAAAGAAACAGTAATCCCAAACGGAAAAACCTCATGCGAAAGACTTTCACTGAACCCTTCTAAAGCGAATTTACTTGCGTTATAGGCCCCCAAAGCCGGCCACGTTGTTCGACCAGAAACACTTGAGATATTAATAATCTTTCCTCTATTTGCAGCCCGCATTAATGGCAAAACTTCTCGGGTGACATTCTGGACACCAAAAAAATTAGTTTCCATCTGCTGGCGGATTTCCTCTTGCGTCAAGTCCTCAAAAAATCCACCGATCGCATATCCGGCATTATTCACCAAAACATCAATACGGCCAAATCGGGATTTCACCTCAGAGATGACCTGGCGAATTGATAAAATATCCGTCACATCCAAAGGGTATAAAGCAATCTTCCCTCCTCGTTTTTTGACCTCATCGAGGAGGAAAGACTTCTTGTCGAGATTTCGCATGGTGGCAACAACTTGATAACCGAGTGACGAAAGGCGGGCAGCGGTCAATAGCCCAAAACCGCTGGAACATCCCGTGATAAGAACAACTTCTTTGGCGGATGTGGTTTCCATCCCTATTATTCAAAAACCTTTGAATTAATGGTTTTCTGAATAAGGATCGCATCAATCAAAACAAGCGCAATCATGGCTTCGACTACCGGAATCGCACGAGGAACAATGCACGGATCATGGCGTCCCGCAATTTCGATCTCAACTTCTTTGAGCTTGGTATTGACTGTCTTTTGAACTTTTAAAATTGTCGCGGTCGGTTTAACGCCGACACGTAAAATAATATCTTCGCCATTGGAAATCCCACCAAGGATTCCGCCGCTATGATTGGTGCGCGTGCGAATCTTTCCCTTTTCGATACAAAATTCATCATTATTTTCTGACCCCTTGAGTAAGGTGGAAGCAAATCCATCCCCGACTTCGAATCCTTTAATCGCCCCAATCGACAAAAGCGCATGGCCAAATTTCGCATCAAGCTTATCAAAAACAGGATCTCCCAATCCCGCCGGACAACCTTTCACAACAACTTCAATAATTCCACCCACGGAATCTTTTTCCTTCATGACCTGTTCAATGAGGGCAATCATTTCTTGCGCCTTCTTAACATCAGGGCAGCGGACCGCATTGCTTTCAATTTTGGTCAAATCAATTTTCTCTGCCGTAATACCGGCAATGGACTTGGTGTAAGCAAAGATTTTAATCCCATAACCCGCTAATATTTTTTTCGCGATTGCCCCGACTGCCACGCGCATCGATGTTTCTCGTCCCGAAGACCGCCCCCCTCCGCGATAATCCCTTAATCCAAATTTTTTAAAAAAAGTAAAGTCCGCATGGTTGGGACGAAATAGGTCCTTGAGGTTGTTGTAATCTTTTGGGTTCGCATCAGAATTTCGGATAAGAAGTCCTATCGGACACCCAGTGGTCTTTCCTTCAAAGACACCCGAAAGGATTTCTACGACATCTCCCTCTTGGCGTTGAGTCGTGATCTGGCTTTGTCCTGGGCGTCGGCGATCCAATTCTATTTGGATATCTTTCTGTGATAAATCCAAGCCCGGGGGCACTCCGTCCACCACTGCACCCATCGCGACTCCGTGACTTTCTCCGAAGGTGGTAACTTTAAATAATGTCCCAAATGAATTTCCAGCCATTGGTTTTCTCCCCTTTAAGGGTTTATGAAAATTACTTTTGGATTGGACTGTAAAGCCAAAGATTCTCTTTTTTCTGCTTGGTTTCAAACGACGTGATTTCTTTCTCATATTGCAAAGTCCAGCCAATGCTGTCCAATCCTTTAATCAAACAATCTTTATTAAACGCATCAATCTTAAAAGAAAGCTTTTGACCGCTCGGACTTTGGACAGTTTGATTCGGCAAGTCCACGGCAATTTGTGCGCCGGTTTCTTTCAAGACTTCTTGAAAAAGAACATCGACATCTTTCGAGGATAAAATTGCCGGCAAGATACCATTTTTAAAACAATTATTATAAAAAATATCGGCAAAACTCGGGGCAATGATAACCTTAAATCCATAATCCGCCAAGGCCCACGGCGCATGCTCACGGCTGGAACCGCATCCAAAATTATCGCGAGCCAACAAAACCGTCGAATGGCGGAATCGCTTTTGGTTCAAAACAAAATCCGGATTTTCTTTTGTCCCCTCATAATCTAAATAACGCCATTCGTGGAATAAATGTTTCCCGAAACCGATGCGATCAACTTTTTTCAAGAACTGTTTTGGGATAATCGCATCCGTATCGATATTGGCCCGATCAATCGGACACACAAGACCTTTATGTATTTTAAATGGTTGCATTTTTTCTCCTAAAAAAATTCAGGGGCTGCAAGCCACAAGCTTCAAGCCGCAGTTTTACCTGTGGTCTGTGGCTTGTGGCCTTATAAGTATTTTCTTATATCAGCAATCTTGCCTTCCATCGCCGCCGCCGCAGCCATCTCAGGGCTTACCAAATGCGTACGGCCCCCCGGGCCTTGACGTCCTTCAAAATTCCGATTTGTGGTTGCGGCACAGCGTTGACCGGGTTGCAACTTGTCATCATTCATGGCCAAACACATCGAGCAACCGGCATAACGCCATTCACAACCTGCATCGATGAAAATTTTATCTAAACCTTCTTTTTCAGCCATGGCTTTAACGCGACCTGAGCCAGGAACAATCAAGACCTGAACATTTTTGGCGACCTTCTTTCCCTTCAAAATCTTCGCAGCCGCACGGAAATCTTCAATACGACCATTGGTGCAAGAACCAATGAAAACAACATCGATCTTGATATCGGTCATCGGTGTGCCGGGCTTTAAGTCCATATATTTTAAAGCATTGGTTGCGGCCAGGGCTTGAACAGGATCTTTAAAATTCTTTGGATCAGGAACTTTTCCGTCGATACCTGTGACTTGACCTGGACTTGTCCCCCAGGTGACTTGCGGGACAATATCCTCTGCCTTAATTTTAATTTCCTTATCAAATCTTGCACCCTTGTCCGTTGACAACGTTTTCCAATATTGAACCGCGGTGTCCCAATCTTTTCCTTTCGGCGCATAGTCAAGGCCTTTCAAATAGGAAAAGGTTGTTTCATCAGGAGCGATCATTCCTGATCGGGCGCCAGCTTCAATGGTCATATTACAAATCGTCATCCGTCCTTCCATAGAAAGACTTTGGATCGTGCTGCCGCTATATTCAATGACATAGCCCGTGCCACCAGCTGTGCCAATCAAACCTATAATATATAAAATAATATCTTTTGCAGTGACACCTTTGCTCAATTTTCCATCGATAGAAATTCGCATGGTTTTAGACTTCTTCTGCTGCAAAGTCTGAGTAGCCAAGACATGTTCAACTTCACTTGTGCCAATTCCAAAGGCCAAGGCACCAAAAGCGCCATGCGTGGCTGTATGAGAATCTCCGCAAACAATCACCATGCCGGGCAAAGTAATCCCCAACTCGGGGCCGATCACATGGACCACCCCTTGGTCCGGATCATTAAAATCAAACATCCTGATCCCGAATTCTTTACAATTCTTGGCCAAAACTTCCATAGGGATTCGGCAGGAAGAATCGATTTTTTCCAAACTTCGAAACCTGGTTGACACATTATGGTCGACGGTGGCAAACGTTTTTTGAGGACAACGAACTTTGCGTTTAGCCGCACGCAGCGCGTCAAATGCCTGGGGGGATGTGACCTCATGAATCAATTGCCTATCGACATAAATAATCGAAGTGGCATCCGGATTGGAATAAACCAGATGATTCTCAAATATTTTTTCATACATTGTTTTGGGCATAATTAAATCCTCGACTTACTTAGAAATTGAAATCAATTATAACACAGAGTTTAAAAACTTGAATAAGGATTTTAACGTGGTTAAGGGGTTAGGGCTAAGAAGCCTGTATCGTTAAGGGGTTAGGGTTATGTCTTAGAATTATCCTTAACCTTAAGACAAAACTGGCCTCTTAACCTAAACCTAAGAACTTAACCGATATGTCAAATTATGATTTATTTAAAAATTTCAGGAGAACGGTAGGCAGGATTCCTCCATGGCGGTAATAATCCACTTCAACAGGCGTGTCAATCCGAACGATCGCGGCAAACTCTTTGGATGTCTGAGCATTCTTCGCGATCACTTTGATCTTTTGCCGCGGCTTTAAGGCATCGGTCAATCCAACAAAGTCGAAAATCTCATCCCCTTTTAAATCCAGGGTCTGGCGATTTTCCCCGGGTTCAAATTCTAAAGGCAAAATACCCATGCCAACTAAATTACTGCGATGGATACGCTCAAAACTTTCGGCCAAGACAACTTTGACACCCAAAAGCGCAACCCCTTTGGCGGCCCAGTCACGGCTCGAACCTGTGCCATATTCTTTCCCGGCCAGGACCGCAAGAGGAGTCCCTTCTTTCTTATAAATTTGCGCCGCCTCAAAAATCGAAAGCTTTTGGTTCGTTGGAAAATGAATGGTCACCGTTCCTTCGGAACCAGGGACCAATTGATTGCGAAGTCGAATGTTGGCAAAGGTCCCTCGGGTCATCACTTGATCATTTCCCCGCCGGGACCCGTAACTATTAAAATCCACGGGTTGAATCCCGATGTCCTGTAAATATTGACCGGCAGGACTTGTGGCTGAAATCGAACCAGCCGGTGAAATATGATCGGTCGTAATCGAATCACCGAGCATGACTAAAACCCGACACGACTTAACATCAGAAATCATGTGCTTCCGTGTTTTTAAATCCTCAAAGTAAGGCGGCTCTTGGATATAAGTGCTTTTCGCATTCCACGGATAAAGCTCTGAAGACACAATTTTGATTTTATCCCATTCCGCGTTTCCTTTGATATTTTTATATCGTTTTTTAAAAAGATTTGCCGAAACCGCCTTACGAAGAAGCCCATAAACCTCGCGGTCCTTAGGCCAAATATCCTTTAAATAAATCGCCTCGCCTTTTCTTCCTACCCCAATCGGTTCGTTAGCAAAATCAATATCGATACGCCCAGCGAGAGCATAGGCAATGACAAACGGCGGACTGGCCAAATAATTTGCCTTCGTGAAAGGATTAATCCGACCTTCAAAATTACGGTTTCCGCTCAAGATGCTTACGGCAATAAGATCATTCTCTTTAATGGCCTTTACGACATTTTCCAGTAAAGGACCGCTATTGCCAATACAGGTCATACAGCCATAACCCACATTATGAAAACCGAGTGCTTCTAAAGACGAAGTTAATTTTGCTTTGTCCAGATAATCCGTAACAACCCGAGAACCCGGGGCAAAACTTGTTTTGACAAAACTCTTGACTTTAAGCCCCTTTTCCACGGCTTTCTTTGCCAGGAGACCCGCAGAAATCAAGACAGCCGGATTCGACGTATTGGTGCAGCTTGTAATCGACGCAAGAACAAGAGCCCCTTGTCCCAAAGTTTCTGCCGAACCTTCAAGCTTGCCTTTTTTCTCGAGCAAAGATTTATCCAATCCGAATCCGCCTTGGGCAATCGGTGTTACCAAAGATTTTAAGAATGATTCTTTAACATCCTTGACCGTGACCCGATCTTGCGGACGTTTGGGCCCAGCTAAACAGGGTTCGATTGTCTCCAACTGCAATTCAAGCACATCGGTATATTGTGCTTGAGGATTTTTCGGTGAATAAAACATCCCCTGTTCTTTATAATACCTCTCGATTAAATCAACTTCCTGCGCACTTCGCCCTGTTAATTTATAATAATTTAACGTCTCTTGATCAACCGGAAAAAGGCCCATGGTCGCGCCATATTCGGGCCCCATGTTGGCCACGGTCGCGCGATCGGCTAAACTTAAATGGGAAAGGCCTTCTCCGAAAAACTCAACAAACTTTCCGACAACATTCTTGGCTCGCAAGAGTTGTGTCAGCGTTAAGACAAGATCAGTTGCGGTCACACCATCTTGAAGTTTTCCTTTTAATTTAACGCCGATCACTTCGGGCATCAGCATATAAATGGGCTCGCCTAACATAACAGCTTCCGCTTCGATCCCACCGACACCCCATCCGACAATCCCGATGCCGTTAATCATGGTTGTATGGCTATCTGTCCCAACAACACTATCGGGATAAGCTACAATTTCTTTACCGTTCTTTTTAAGCAAAACACCTTTGGCTAAATATTCCAAATTGACTTGGTGAATAATCCCTGTCGCTGGTGGAATGACTCGGAAATTCTTAAAGGCTTTCTGTCCCCATTTTAAGAACTGATACCGTTCGTGATTTCTCTCAAATTCTTTTTTAATATTTAAACCTAACGCCTTTTTTGTTCCGTAATAGTCAACCTGGATCGAATGATCAATCACCAAATCACAAGGCACTTGGGGATTGATTTTGCTGACATTCCCTCCCATTCGCTTTAACGCCGAACGCATCGCGGCCAAATCAACGACACACGGCACCCCGGTAAAATCCTGCAATAAGACACGGCTGGGTTTAAAGGCGATTTCGTTTAAGGCCTGCTGATGGGGTGCCCAAGACACCAAACGTTTGACATCTTCCAAGGTCACCTGATAATTATCGAAATTACGTAAAACATTCTCAAGAAGGATCTTAATGGAATAGGGATAATTTTCTATGGATGGGAAACGCTTCTCAAGATCGCGAACAGAAAAGATATGAACTTTTCCTGATTTCGTTGAAATGGTCTTCTTGCTTTCTTGGGGTTGAAATTGATTCATGGCGTATCCTTTGATGTTACGGTGCATTATATAAAAACGCGGTTTCTCCGTCAATAACTATAGCGTCTTTGATAAGGCGTAATTAAACTTGAATTTCAAAGAATTTACGCTATCATCAAGAATCAGAGGTAAAAATTTATGCGTGTACTTATTTTAAACCCTTCGTTTGGTGAAGACTTTGTGCGGGTCGCCCGGTGGGCGGCCAAATCCCGTGGTCGTGTACAGCGGCATCCGGATTATTTATTGATAGCGGCACAGATTCTGATCAATGACGGCCACAAGATCGAATTTATCGAAGCGGCCGCACAGAATCTATCCCCGGAAGAATCGTTTAAACGCGCGGAAAATTTTCACCCTGACCTTTTAATCCTCCATGCCACAACTCCATCCAGTTACAACGACATTGAGCAAGCGAAAGCCATCAAAGAAAAAACAAAATGCAAGGTGGCGTTTGTTGGGCAGCATGTGAGTGCCGAGCCCGATCATACATTTCAAATCGGGCGAGGCACAGTTGATTATATTTTGCGGCGAGAATTTGATTATACGCTTCGTGATTTAGCCAAGGGCCAAGAGCCATCAACCATTTTAGGAATGTCTTGGCAGAATGCGAACAATGTCGTCCATAATCCTGAGAGGCCGGCCTTAGATGCCAATGAACTTCCTTTCCCGGCTTGGCAATTGATTAAACCCGAATGGTATCCGGATGCCGGGAAAAAATTTCCTTTTTTGACACTGCTTACCGGACGAGGGTGTAATAACGCCTGTACGTTTTGCCGGGATCCACAACTCATGTATGGATATCGGCTGAGAATGCGAAATGCGAAACTTGTCGTTGATGAAATGGAATATGACCTTAAAATCCATCCACAAATTCGCGAAATCATGTTCGAGACAGACACATTCGCTGCCAGCAAGGAACATGCGGTTCAGGTTTGCGAAGAAATTCTTAAACGAGGAATCAATAAAAAAATTTCCTGGTCTGCCAATATGCGGATTGATACAAATCTCGAACTTCTTCCTCTTATGAAAAAAGCCGGTTGCCGAATGTTTATGGTGGGATTTGAATTCGGAACCGATGAACAATTACGCGCGGTGCGTAAGGGGGGAGTTTCTGTGGATATGGCCAAAAAGTTTGCCAACGAAGCTGCGAGACTCGGGTTTGTCACCCATGGATGTTTCATGATCGGAGCCCCGGGAGAAACGAAAGCAAGCGCACGAAAAACAATTGAACTCGCAAAATCTCTGCCGATGGATACGATTCAAATCACGGGCGTTGCTGTTTATCCCGGCACGGTCATGTATTCCTGGGCCAAAGAACATGGTTTTCTTTTAGCCCATGACTGGCGGGAATGGCTAACGCCTCAAAAGGAGCAGAAAACCTTGCTCAACTATCCGCAACTCTCCAACCGTGACATCGATCAGTTAATCGATCAGGGTTTGAAAGAATTCTATCTGCGTCCTCAACAGATGTGGCGAATGTTTTGGGGAATTCGTTCGTGGGGAGATTTCTTACGGAAACTTCATGGCTTAAAAGCTTTTGCAGATTATTTCTTTAAAAAAATATTTCGGTTTTCGAAAGAGAATTGACGATTGACAGGTTAAATTTTATTTGATAGCATAAACCATCTTTTGAAACATTATTAACTATCAAGGAGGAGTAAGGTTATGGCTCATATTGTGTGTGAACCCTGCATCAAGTGCAAATACACCGATTGTGTCGTTGTGTGCCCTGTCGAAGCTTATCGGGAAGACAAAGAAATGGTCGTCATTGACCCTGAAGTCTGCATCGATTGCGGGGCCTGTGTTCCGGAATGCCCGGTCCAGGCAATCTATCAGCAGGATGATGTCCCAGAAAAATGGAAAAAATTCATCCAAATCAATGCCGATATGTGCAAAAAGCTGCCCGTGATTAACGAAAAAAAGACTCCGCTCGCACAGAAATAAGTTAAGGAACAAAAATTTAGGGCGCCCTGTCCCATCGGGACAGGGCGCCCTTTTTTATCTTCTGACGTTCCTTCTAACGGCCTTTGCGATTTGTCTTTAATTTGGCCTGACGCATCGCATTTTTCTCCTGCATCAACCGAAAGATATTCTTCTGACGATTTGTATTTTGCTGTTTTACCATAATTTGGCCTTTTCTTTTTTATAAAGGCCTATCAATTCGGCCTTATCCAGAATATGACCTTCCATAGCTTTTTTTAATTCTTTTTTTGTGATCCCTTCCTTCAAATTTAAGACCGTATCCAATGCATAAATCTTATGAAAATACCGATGGGTCCCGCTAGGAGGACAAGGC
>CAZAPN010000030.1:0-13090 GCA_964487145.1 uncultured Planctomycetales bacterium
GTTGTGGCGCTGAAGCCATAGAATTGATCATATGGAGAACTCTTTATTTTTGAAAAAACAGGGACTTTATGACCCGGCTTTCGAGCATGATAGCTGCGGGGTGGGCTTTATCGTCAATATTAAGGGGCAAGCCTCGCATGAGATCGTGCGTAACGGCGTCAAGATCCTTGAGAACTTGGCCCATCGAGGCGCAACAGGGTCCGATCCTTTAACCGGAGACGGCGCCGGTCTTTTGACCCAGATTCCGGACAAGTTTTTCCGCAGCGAATGCGCGAAGTTAAACATTGTGTTACCTCAAAAGGGGGAATATGCGGCAGGCTTAATTTTTTTACCGACCAAGAAAGAAGAACGGATCCAATGTGAAGAGTGGTTTGAGAAAATCATTGCGCAAGAAGGAGAAAAATTCTTAGGCTGGCGTGATGTTCCGCATGACAGCTCGCGCATCGGGCATGTGGCCCGGTCCTTGGAACCTGAATTTAAACAAATTTTTATTGAGCGCGGGGCCAGCACGACCGACCAGGCCTTTTTTGAACGAAAACTTTATTTGATTCGAAAAAGGATTGAGGGCCTAGTCCGAGAGTCTGATCTGACCCAAAAAGATTATTTTTATGTCTGCAGTCTTTCGTCAAAGACGTTTGTTTACAAGGGCCAGTTGATGGCCCAGCAGTTGAATGACTTTTTTAAAGATTTGACGGATCCCAATTTGATTTCGGCTTATGCCATGGTCCATTCTCGTTACAGTACCAATACTTTTCCGACGTGGGGGTTGGCCCAGCCTTTTCGGATGTTGGCCCATAACGGGGAAATTAATACCTTGCGTGGAAACATCAATTGGATGAATGCCCGTGAAAAACAAATCATCTGCAAAAATTTCTGTGAGAACACCCAAGACGTTCTTCCCATTATTCAACCCAACGGAAGCGACTCGGCGGCGTTTGATAATGTTTTAGAATTATTATCTTTGTGCGGACGGGATTTGCCGCATGTGATCATGATGATGATCCCGGAAGCGTATAGTCAGCACGAGAGCATGGAGCAGGAGAAGAAAGAGTTTTATCAATATCATTCGTGCCTGATGGAACCGTGGGACGGACCGGCCTCGATCACTTTTTGTGACGGCCGGTATATTGGGGCGGTGTTGGATCGCAATGGTTTAAGGCCGTCTCGCTATCTTGTCACGAAAGATGGTTTGGTCGTGATGGCATCGGAAATGGGGGTCTTGGACATCCCACCGGAAAATATTGTGTTAAAGGGACGCCTGCAGCCGGGAAAAATGTTTTTGATTGATACGCAAGACGGCCGAATTATTGACGACCGGGAATTAAAATACAAATATGCCACGAGGAAACCTTACGGTCAGTGGCTTAAAGATAATTGCTTGCGGTTAGAGTCTTTGCCGGACCCGACCACGTTTTACCGTCTTGAGGAGAAAACCATTCTCGAGCGGCAAAAGGCATTTGGATACACTTTGGAAGATTTAAAAATCGTTCTTCATCCCATGTTTGTCGAGGGAGAAGAGGCTGTCGGCTCCATGGGCGCTGACACGCCGTTAGCGGTTTTGTCACCCAAACCGCAGTTACTTTTTAATTATTTCCGTCAGCTATTTGCTCAAGTCACGAATCCGCCGATTGACGCCATCCGGGAAGAAATTGTCATGGCCGAAGAGGTGATGCTGGGTCCTGAGGGAAATCTTCTGGAGGAGACCCAAAACCATTGTGAACGTTTACGGCTTCCCCGCCCCGTCTTGACAAATAAAGAGTTAGAAAAAATTCGTCTTTTGAATCAGAAAAACCTGAAAAGCAAAACACTTCCGATCCTTTTTCCTGTTTCCGAGGGTGTTGCCGGATTTCAAAAAGCGTTGGACGATCTTTTTAAGGCTGCGGATGAAGCTGTGGGGCAGGGGTATTCAATTTTGATTTTATCTGACCGCGGATTAGATCGGCCAAAGGCCAGCCTTCCTTCCTTGTTGGCTTGTGCGGGACTCCATCATCATTTGATACGGCAAGGCACCCGGACAAAAGTGAGCCTGGTCATTGAAACGGGTGAAGCCAGGGAAATGCATCACATGGCGTGCCTGCTGGGTTACGGTGCTAATGCGATTAATCCCTATCTTGTTTTTGAAACGATTGCCTATGAAATGAAACGAGGGACATTACCGTCTGAAATCAATGAGGAAAAGGCCGAAAAAAATTATGTAAAAAGCACGCACAAGGGGTTGTTTAAGGTCCTTTCCAAGATGGGGATTTCGACGATCCAGTCGTACACGGGGGCTCAAATTTTTGAGGCGGTCGGCTTGGATGAAAAATTTATTGAGAAATATTTTACGGCGACCCCGTCTCGCATCGGAGGCATCGGGATTGATATCGTGGCCGAGGAAACGTTGCGACGCCACCGCGCGGCCTATCCTGTGGCCGACGAGGGTTTCCCTTTTCTGTCAGAAGGCGGTTTTTACCAGTGGCGCCAGCAAGGAGAGCATCATCAGATTAATCCTGTCATCATTGCCACCCTTCAACAAGCCGTCCGAGTCAACGATTTCTCGTTGTACAAAAAATATTCCGAATTTATTAATAACCAAACAACGAATTTAGCCGCTATCCGCGGATTATTAAAAATTAAAAAAGGGCAGCCGATTCCGATTGACCAAGTTGAACCGGCGGAGTCCATCGTCAGGCGTTTTGCCACAGGCGCCATGTCTTATGGATCGATTTCCAAAGAAGCGCATGAAACTTTGGCCATGGCCATGAATCGTTTGAAAGGATTTTCCAATACAGGCGAAGGAGGCGAAGATCCCTCACGTTTTATTCCGGACGCAAACGGCGATTCCCGGCGAAGTCGGATCAAACAGGTGGCGCAGGGGCGTTTTGGTGTGACGATTGAATATTTGGTGAATGCCGATCAATTGCAAATCAAAATGGCGCAAGGCGCTAAACCCGGCGAGGGCGGACAGCTTCCGGGACTCAAGGTGAGCCGTGAAATTGCAAGAACCCGGTATACGACACCTGGCGTTCAGCTCATTTCTCCGCCGCCGCATCATGATATTTATTCGATTGAAGATTTGGCTCAGCTTATCCATGATTTGAAAAATGCCAACTCCCAGGCCGATGTCAGTGTTAAGTTGGTTTCGGAAATCGGAGTTGGGACCATTGCTGCCGGCGTTTCCAAAGGCAAAGCTGACCATGTTTTAATTAGCGGATGTGAAGGCGGGACCGGCGCCTCTCCGCAGACATCGATTAAATTTGCCGGGCTTCCCATGGAATTAGGCATCGCGGAAGCGCAGCAGGTCTTGGTCATGAATGATTTGCGCGGACGGATTCGCGTGCAAACCGATGGGCAATTAAAAACAGGGCGGGATGTCGCGATCGCGGCGATGCTGGGGGCCGATGAGTTTGGTTTTTCGACGATTGCTTTAGTCTGCTTAGGATGTGTGATGCTGCGAAAATGTCATCAGAACGCTTGTTCCGTCGGGGTTGCAACTCAAGACCCGGAGTTGCGGAAGAATTTTACAGGCAAACCCGAACATGTGGTCAATTTCTTTTTGTTTGTCGCGGAAGAAGTCCGTGAAATTATGGCGGAATTAGGGATCAAGAAATTTGAAGATTTAGTCGGGCGGGCGGACCTGTTGGAAACACAGCCGGCCATTGACCATTGGAAAGCCAAAGGCATCGATTTAAGCAAAATTCTTCATAGGCCCAATGTTTCTCCTCAGGTTGCGATTCGTCATTGCGACAAACAAAATCACGGGTTGCATCAGGCGATTGATAACTATTTGATCTCGCTTTGCGAACAGGCCATTGACCAGAAAAAGCCCATTGAACTCGAAATGCCGATTCGTAACATCAACCGTTCCGTTGGGACCATGTTGAGTTCCCGCATTGCGAAAAAATATGGATTAAAGGGATTGCCGCATAATACGATTCGCGTGAAGTTCAAGGGTTCTGCGGGCCAGAGTTTCGGAGCATTTTTGGCCCATGGGATAACTTTTGTCCTTGAGGGAGATGCCAATGATTATGTGGGCAAGGGACTTTCAGGCGGTCGGATTATTGTTTATCCACCGAAAAAATCCATTTTTGTTGCGGAAGAAAATATTATCGTCGGCAATGTCCTTTTGTACGGGGCGATTCGCGGTGAGGCCTTTATCCGCGGAATCGCGGGGGAGCGATTTGCTGTGCGCAATAGCGGGGCCAGGGCTGTTGTCGAAGGCGTGGGTGAACACGGTTGCGAATATATGACGGGCGGTCGAGTTGTCGTTCTGGGGCCTACGGGACGAAATTTTGCGGCTGGGATGAGCGGGGGGATCGCTTATGTCTGGGATTATGACGGAACTTTTCATACGCGCTGCAATATGGGATTGGTGGATGTTTTGCCCGTCGAAGAAGAGCTGGATATTTTAGAGATAGGCAATCTTTTGGAAAAACACATTCGACATACCGGTAGCACGGTCGCTGAAGCTATCCTTAATGAGTGGGACCGTTATTTGCCTCAATTTGTGAAAGTTTATCCCCGAGATTATCGGAGGATGATTGAGGAAGCGCAAAAAAGTAATGAGCCGCGAGAGAATGGGTTGTTCAAATTAGAAGTCTAGGAAAATCTAAAGAAGTAAAGAGGATTTTTATGGGAGATGTTAAAGGGTTCGTAAAGTATTCCCGAGAGGAATTTTTAAAGCAACCGCCTGAAGCGCGCGTGAAGCACTGGAACGAGTTTATCCAGACTTTATCCGAAGAGGACCTCAAAAAACAGGGCGCCCGCTGCATGGATTGCGGAGTCCCTTTTTGCCATTGGGGATGTCCGATTGCAAACCTGATTCCTGATTGGAATGATTTGGTTTTTCGCGGACAATGGAACGATGCCTGGCAACGGCTCCAGAAGACAAATAATTTTCCGGAATTTACCGGGAGGGTCTGTCCTGCTCCCTGCGAGCATTCGTGCACGTTAGGGATCAATCGGCCGGCCGTGACAATTAAAAATATTGAAGTTAGTATTATTGAAAAGGCCTATGAAATGGGCTGGGTGATTCCTTGTCCCCCGAAAAACCGGACAGGGAAAAAAGTCGCGGTTGTGGGGTCTGGCCCGGCGGGCTTAGCGTGTGCCGACCCATTGAATCGGACTGGCCATTGGGTCAGTGTTTATGAAAAAAATGAAGTGGTGGGTGGACTTTTGAGATTAGGGATCCCTGATTATAAACTTGAGAAATTTATTGTTGAACGGCGTATCGAGCGGATGCAAAAAGAAGGGATTGTTTTTAAGACTAAATCGCATGTTGGGGTTAATGTGGATCCTCACCAGCTTATGAAAGAGTTTGATGCCGTTGTCTTGACCGGTGGCGCTGAACAGCCGCGTGATTTGCCTGTCCCGGGACGAGAACTCAAAGGAACTTATTTTGCGATGGATTTTTTAGCGCAACAGAATCGGATCAATCGGGGTGAAATAATTCCTGAGGCAGAACGGATTTCAGCCCAAGGCAAGAAGGTTTTAGTTATCGGCGGGGGAGACACGGGGTCAGATTGTATCGGTACATCGATTCGGCAGGGAGCGATTTCTGTTCGGCAATTTGAATTGTTGCCAAAACCCCCAGTTGAACGGGAAATGGATAATCCCTGGCCTTATTGGGCGTTTACTTATCGCAAATCGACGTCTCATGAGGAGGGCGTTGAAACAGATTTTTCCGTTATGACGAGAAAGTTTACTGGCGAAAAGGGTGTTGTCAAAAAAGCCCATGCGATTCGTCTGGAATATGGCCCGAAAGATTTGAAGACAGGGCGGCGTCCCATGAAGGAAATCGCGGGTTCCGAATTTGAGGTGGACGCAGATTTGATTTTATTGGCCATGGGGTTTTTAGGGCCGGTTAAAACCGGAATGATCCAGAGTTTAGGGATCGCATTAGATGATCGGGGAAATGTCAAAACCGATAACAATCGCATGACCAATGTCAAAAAGGTTTTTGCTGCTGGAGACATGAGGCGCGGACAGTCGTTGGTTGTCTGGGCGATTTATGAAGGCCGCTCAACGGCAGAGAGGGTTCACGAGTTTTTATCACGGGATTCCTAACCTTTTTAAAAGCTTAGAGGGAACAAGATGATGATTGATTGGAATATTCTCAGAGTTTTTGTTTTAAATTTTGCAGTTCCGTTGCTGGTCTTTTTTGTGACGTTATTTGTTGGATTTTTTCTCCGTCGTATTTTGGTGGCTCGGCTGGAACGTTGGGCAGAAAAAACCAAGTCACAATTAGACGATATTATTATCCATGCGCTTGAAGCCCCTTTTGTGTTTTGGTTCTTTATCTTGGCGGTTTACTTAGCCTTCGAAGTTTCAAATTTGCCGGAAAATATTTTAAGATTAGCCGGTAAGGGATCTTTAGCTTTGATTGTTCTTTCGGTAACCTGGGTTGTGGCGACTATCGCCGGTCAACTCGTCAAATTTTATGCGGTGAAAATCGAGTCGGCCCTGCCGGTCACGTCCTTGACGCAGAACATAGCCAAAGGCACTATCCTTTTGATTGGTGTCTTAATTATTTTAAATAGCCTGGGGATTTCGATCGCCCCTATTTTGGCCACGTTAGGGGTTGGAGGCCTGGCGGTGGCGTTGGCTTTGCAGGACACGCTATCGAACCTTTTTGCAGGTTTCCATATTATCGTGACTCGCCAGATTCAAATTGGCGACTATATCAAAATGGAGAGCGGTGAAGAGGGCTATGTGATTGATATTAATTGGAGGACGACAAAAATTAAAATGTTGCCCAATAATGTCGTCCTGATTCCGAATACAAAATTAGCCCAGGCAATCGTGACGAATTATTATTTGCCTGACAAGGAATTGGCGGTGTTGGTTAATCTGGGAGTCCATTATGACAGTGATTTAAATCATGTTGAAAAGGTCACGTGCGAAGTCGCGAAAGAGGTCATGGATAAAGTTCCAGGAGGGGTTGTGACTTTTGTTCCTTTTATCCGTTTTCACACATTAGGAGATTTTAGCGTCAATTTTACCGTGATCTTAAGAGCCAAGGAGTTTGCGGACCAGCATTTGATTAAACATGAATTTATTCGCAGAGTTTTGCCCCGGTACCGTCAGGAAGGGATTGTCATCCCTTATCCCATTCGAACGGTATTGAATGCGGATTGATGAAGCAGGCAGAATCGCCTTATTGTGTCAGTTTTGAGGAGAAAGCTTTGATTGCTCTTTGAGAAATTTTATTTTTTAAGAGAACCTTGTTATTGGGTTTTTTTCGCGGTACAATGACTTCCAAAGAGAATCCTATGGAAGAAAAAAGACGAACCCATCGCATTCAAATGAGGCTGGTGGCCCGTTTTGGCCCGGTTGATTCACCCGACGGCTTTACGGAGACAACCACGCTTAACATCAATGTTAAGGGATTGTGTTTGCTTTCTTCGACGGATTATCCGCCAGGCACACCTTTGGTGGTTCAGGTTGAGCTTCCGACCGCAGAAGAGATTGTTGTGCACGCGCAAGTCATTTGGACCCGAAAAGCTGTGATGTCTGACGGGTATTTGGTCGGGGTTAAAATCAGTGATACCATGAAGGCCGATGAGGCCAAATTTGTGAGATTTTATGCCCAGCAGCTGTTGGACATGTCTTCCCAATCGGACGATCTTCAAGACGAATCCGCGTAGACCTTCCCGCTTAAACCCAGCAGGTTCCCTTTATTCCAGAATTTTATAAATTTAAACGAAGGAGTCATCGATGGTTCATGTTCGTATGAAGGTGAATGTGCGTAAGGTCCCTCAACATCCTGATGTTTTTGAATTCACGATTGCGACCCCGACACTTCGTACACAGTTTCGTTTGCCAAGGGCAACGGTCAATCAGCTCAGGATCTTGTTGGAAAGGGTTTTGTTGGACAAACAATAGAGTGGAAATGGTTATGGGGAATTTTTTAACATACTCGATCGCTGGAATTTTAATCGTTCTTGCGCACGTCTTTGTGTTCTTTCTTACGGTTTTTTTCGGGGGAGATCCGCAATATTTGTCTTCGCTGATTTTATCGACGGAGAATCTTGCCCGAGGGAATTTCCTGTGTATTTTGACGTCTGGATTTGTGCATGCGAATATTTATCATCTGGCCTTGAATTTGTTTGGGATTTTGATTTTTGCCCCGATTGTTGAGCGAAAGTTTGGGGTTCTTAAAACGCTGTTTATTTATTTTGGCGCGTTGGGTTTTTCGATGTTTTTGTCGATTGTTCTTTATTCTGTTTTTCTGGGGCGTGACGTTTCTTTGATCGGTGCTTCGGGTGGATTGATGGGGCTCATTGCTTGCGCCATGCTGGTTGACCCATTCGAGGTCACGTATGAAATGGTGTTTCCCATCCCTGTGTTTATTAAGGGGTGGATGTTTATTTACATTGATCTTTTAGGGTTTTTAGGAGGAGAGGTGGATGGGATCAGTCATTTGACCCATTTGACGGGATTCTTTTCGATTGCCATTCTCGTTTATTTTCTTAATGCGAAAGATCGAAAATTAATGAAAGAGGGTTTTTGGGCAAATATTGTTTTCGTAGGGCTGTATTTGGTCCTACAAACGTGGGTTGCTTTACAGGGTTGAGAATTTTTGGATTGGATGAAAACGGTTTAACCGAACAGTTTTGGACAAGACCTTCAATTTTTAATAAAAGTTTTTAAGAATGAAAAACGCAATCCTTTATCTGGAAGATGGCACTTTTTTCATGGGAAAAGCTCCTGTGATTGCAGGGGAATCCTCAGGGGAAGTTGTCTTTAATACCAGCATGACCGGTTACCAGGAGATTTTAACGGACCCTTCCTATGCCGGGCAAATCGTTGTCATGACCTATCCTTTGATCGGGAATTATGGGGTTAACGCCGAGGATGTGGAATCTTGTAAAATCCATGTCAAAGGTTTTGTGGTCAAAGAGCTGTGCCGGCATCATTCCAATTTTCGTGCTCAGAAAAGTCTGATGGATTATTTAAAAGAAAACCATATTGTGACGATTGAAGGGGTTGATACCCGTGCCTTAACGAAGCATTTGCGGGTTGCGGGTGCGATGAGGGGGATTATTTCTACGCAAGAGCTTGATCCGAAAAAGCTTGGGCAGAAGATGAGGCAAGTGCCCTCCATGGCCGGAAGCGATTGGGTCAAAGAGGTTGTGCCTGATAAGCCTTATGTTTGGGAGCCCGGCAAAAAATACCAATTTAAAGTTGCTGTGATTGATTGCGGGATCAAACTCAATATTTTACGGATTTTGTCCCGGCTCGGCTGTGAGGCCCATGTTTTTCCGGCAACGGCCAAACCCGAAGAGATTCGGGCCATAAAACCCGACGGACTTTTTATTTCCAACGGGCCCGGGGATCCGGCGGTCCTTTTGTATGTGGTTAAAACGGTTCAGGCGTTTATTGGAAAACTTCCGATTTTTGGGATTTGTCTGGGGCATCAAATTTTGGGTCTCGCCTTGGGAGGAAAGACATACAAGTTAAAATTTGGCCATCATGGCGCTAATCATCCCGTTAAAGATTTGGTCAATAATCGTATCTCGATTACCTCGCAAAACCATGGATTTTGTGTGGACTTAAAAAGTTTGAACCCGAAAGATATTGAGGCCACACACATTAACCTTAATGATCAGACCGTCGAAGGTTTAAGACATAAAAAATATCCTTTATTTTCGATTCAGTATCATCCGGAAGCAGCTCCTGGACCGCATGATGCGCAGTATTTGTTTGAGAGATTTATTGAACTAATGAAAAATAAAAAAAGTTAACGGGTTGACGGGTTAGCGAGTTGGCGAGTTCCCCAAACCCGTTAACTCGATGAACTCGTAAACTCGACAACGATATTATGCCCAAACGTACAGACATTAAAAAAATTCTACTCATTGGTTCTGGCCCGATTGTGATCGGCCAGGCCTGTGAATTTGATTATTCAGGGACCCAAGCTTGTAAGGCTTTACGCGAAGAGGGATTTGAAATCGTTCTTGTCAATTCGAACCCCGCGACGATCATGACCGATCCTGAAACAGCCGATCACACCTATATTGAACCGTTGACGGTCGAGTACGTCGAGAAAATTATAGAAAAAGAACGGCCTGATGCGCTTTTGCCAACCCTGGGCGGCCAAACCGCACTCAATATCGCGATACAGCTCCATGAAAAAGGAGTCCTGGACCGATATCGCGTTGAAATGATCGGGGCAAATTATGAAGTCATTAAAAAAGCCGAAGACCGCGAACAGTTTAAGAAGATCATTTTGGAGATTGGCCTGGATGTCCCGCGAAGCGCCTTTGCTCATAATCTTAAAGAAGCAAAAAAAGTCGCTGAACGCATTTCATTCCCCTTGATTGTCCGTCCGAGTTATACGCTTGGGGGGACTGGCGGTGGAATTGCGTCGAACATGGAAGAGTTAGAAAAAATTGCCGCCCTGGGCATTGAAAGCAGCATGATCCACGAGGTCTTGATTGAAGAATCCATTGAAGGATGGAAGGAGTATGAACTCGAAGTCATGAGGGACCGAAAGGACAATGTCGTCATTGTCTGTTCGATTGAAAATTTAGATCCGATGGGGATTCATACCGGAGACAGTATTACGGTTGCTCCGGCACAAACTTTGACCGACCGGGAATACCAAGTGATGCGTGACGCCTCCCTTAAAATTATCCGCGCCGTCGGGGTCGAAACAGGCGGATCGAATATCCAATTTGCCGTCAATCCACAGGATGGCCGCATGGTCGTGATTGAGATGAATCCTCGCGTCTCACGCAGTTCTGCTTTGGCGAGCAAGGCGACAGGTTTTCCTATTGCCAAGTTTGCCGCGAAATTGGCTGTGGGTTATGCCCTCGATGAAATCCAAAATGATATCACGAAAGAAACACCAGCCTCCTTTGAGCCCACCATTGATTATTGTGTCGTCAAGATTCCCCGTTTTACATTCGAAAAATTTCCTGAAGCGAAGGACATTCTCGGCGTTTCTATGAAATCCGTCGGGGAAACCATGGCCATCGGCCGTACCTTTAAAGAGGCTTTGCAAAAAGGTTTGCGTGGATTAGAAATTGGCCACACGGGGCTAGATAACAAATTGGACTACAAAGAAATCCCTGAGGAGAAATTGCGATTAAGATTGTGCCAACCCAATGCTTCACGGATCTTTTATATTAAATATGCTTATCAAAAAGGCATGGACTTAAAGACCCTTTTCGAGTTAACGAAAATTGATCCGTGGTTTCTCGCTCAGATTCAAGCCCTTGTTGATTTTGAGAATGAATTTTTAAAATGTTTTAAAGAAAAAAAGACTGTAGACGAAACTTGGCTTCGCGCTGCGAAAGAATTAGGTTTTGGGGATGCGCAGTTAGCCAAAATGATCGGGCTCGATGAACTTGCTGTTCGTGATCTGCGCAAGAAAATGGGCATCACCGCGACGTTTAAATTGGTGGACACCTGTGCCGCAGAATTTGAGGCTTACACGCCGTATTACTATTCAACCTACGAAGTTGAAGATGAAGCGCTGTGTCGTGAATCTCAGTCTAAAAGAAAATCCAAAAAGAAAAAAATTATGATTTTAGGAGGAGGCCCGAATCGCATCGGCCAGGGCATCGAATTTGATTATTGTTGCTGTCATGCCTCTTTTTCCTTGAAGGAGATGGGATTTGAAACGATTATGGTTAATTCTAATCCCGAGACAGTTTCTACCGATTACGACACATCCGATAAACTTTATTTTGAACCGCTGACATTTGAAGACGTCATGAATATTATTGATGTTGAAAAGCCCGATGGAGTCATTGTTCAGTTCGGGGGGCAAACGCCGCTCAATTTAGCCCGACGTCTTAAAAAGGCCAAGGCCCCGATTATCGGGACGAGCGTTGACTCGATTGATTTGGCCGAAGATAGAAAAAAATTTGCTAAGTTTATTAAAAAATTAGGATTGGTTCAACCGGCGAATGGTTCTGCCATCACGGTCAAGGAGGCTGTTCGGATCGCAAGCCGCATTGGTTATCCGGTTTTAGCCAGGCCTTCTTATGTTTTGGGAGGCCGTGCCATGCGGATCGTTTACAGCGAGGAAGCCTTGTTGTCATTTATTGAAGATGCCAAGGAGGTTTCGGAAGGGCATCCGATCTTGATCGATAAATTTATTGAAGATGCGATTGAGGTTGATGTGGATGCGATTTGCGATGGGAAAGAGGTTTTCGTTGCCGGGATCATGGAGCATATTGAAAACGCGGGGATTCATTCGGGCGATTCGGCGTGCGTGCTTCCGCCGCATACGTTAAGTGAAAAGCTAATTGAAAAAATCAAGAATTATACTACCTCCATTGCTTTGGGATTAAAAGTGGTTGGGCTTTTAAACATTCAATTTGCGGTCAAGGGAAGTATTGTTTTTGTTTTGGAAGTCAATCCGCGGGCTTCGCGAACAGCGCCCTTTGTCAGCAAAGCCACAGGAAATCCTTTGGCGAAAATAGCCTCTCAAATCATGGCCGGGAAAAAGCTTAAAGATTTCACATTACAAGACCCGGGTGCCGCAAACCATGTTTCTGTGAAAGAATCCGTTTTGCCTTTTTCTCGTTTCTCTGGGGTTGATATCGTTTTGGGTCCGGAAATGAAATCAACTGGTGAGGTGATGGGGATTGATTCATCCTTTGGCGCGGCGTTCGCTAAATCTCAAACCGCGGCCAACCAAGGTTTGCCCAAAAAGGGAAGAGTTTTTATTAGTGTGAATGACAATGACAAGCGGGAGATTGCCTTTTTGGCTAAACGTTTGGCGGATTTGGGTTTTTCCATTGTATCAACTCAAGGCACATCCAAGGTTCTTAAATCGAGCAATGTCCCTGTCCAGATTGTGGATAAATATGGGGAAGGAAAAAATGATGTTTTGTCTTTAATGAAGAATAATCAGATCCATTTGATTATTAATACGCCGTCGGGAGAGAAGAGTCAGTCGGATATGCGGGCGATCCGTTCAGGGGCTGTTTTATATAACATCCCTTGCATTACGACGCTGCAAGGGGCATGGGCTGCGGTCAACGGGATTGATTCCATGGTCCAAGAAGAATTTTCCGTACGATCTCTTCAGGATTTTTACGGCGAACGAAAAAGGAAGTGAACCCATGTGCGGTATTATAGGAATTTCTAATCA
>CAZAPN010000031.1:0-13017 GCA_964487145.1 uncultured Planctomycetales bacterium
TATCATTTTAATCTTTCTGATCATCGTCCAAGGATTCATTATCTATAAACTGCGGTCGGAACAAAAGCGTCCTACTTCTGTTAAAACTTACAAGAAAGTCGTTGTTCCCAAAACAGTTAAAACAACAACCACAACCCCAACACCATCGCTACCACCTGCTCCCGTCATCCCGGCGCCAAGGACTCCTGTGCCCCCAAAAATTACGGCCAAGGTCGCGATTATTGTCGATGATTGGGGATACGGCGACCATTGTTCAGCCTTAAAAGAAATCCCGGGCCCTATTGCCGTTTCTGTCCTTCCGGAACTCGCCTATTCTAAAGCTTCCGCTGAATGTGCGCATCAAAACGGAAAGGAAGTCATGCTCCATCTTCCTATGGAAGCCTATCGAAACCTAGAGCATTATCCGGAAAACTATATCCTTAAAGTTACCGCACCTCGTTCGGAAATCGAAGAAACCATTGATGACGCTCTCAAAAAAATTCCGTATATTGTCGGGGTGAATAATCATATGGGATCAAAGGCAACGGATAATCGGACCTTCATGCGGATTTTGCTATCAAGTCTCAAAGAACGAAATCTGTTTTTTGTTGACAGCCTTGTCAGTGAAAACTCAGTCGCGGGTTCTCTCGCGAAGAGACTCGGAATTCCTTTTGCAAAACGGGATGTCTTTTTGGACAATGAAAACAACCATAATTATATTGCGGGCCAATTTGCCCAACTCATCAAACAGGCCAGAAAAAAAGGTTATGCGATCGGAATTGGCCATGCCCGAAGCCTGACCCTCGAAGTCATTAAAGAACAAATGACATTGTTTGAAAAACAAGGGATCGAATTTGTGACCGTAAAGGATCTACTCGAATCCAAATGAACATTCTGGGCATTGAAACTTCGTGCGATGAAACAGCCGCATCTGTCGTCAAAGACGGAAAAATCATTCTCTCCAATATTATCTCTTCCAGCCTTTCGCAACATCAACCCTTTGGGGGAATTATCCCGGAGATTGCCTCCCGTCATCAGATGGAACTGATTACGTCAGTAGTTCACAAAGCACTACGGGAGGCCAAAATTCCTTTAAAAAAAATTGATGCCATTGCGGTAACAAAGGCACCAGGGTTGATCGGATCTCTTTTAGTCGGAATCTCCTTCGCCCAAAGCTTGAGTTTCGCCCTTTCCAAACCTTTGATTGAAATTGATCATATTCGCGCGCATTTATATGCTAATTTTTTACGAGACAAGTCATCCTCTTCATCCCATACCTTGAAAACGAATTTTCCCAAATTGCCGACCATCGGACTTGTCGTTTCCGGCGGGCATACAAGCCTGTTTGTGATTACCAATTTTAATCATTTTGAACTCTTGGGAGAAACGCGCGACGATGCCGTCGGAGAGGCCTTTGATAAAATTGCCCGACTTCTTGAACTCGGATATCCCGGAGGACCGATCATTGACAAACTCGCGAAAACGGGGTCAAACACCGAATTAAAATTTCCTTTTGCGGATATCCCTCATAAATTCGATTTTAGTTTTAGCGGGACCAAAACCGCCGTGCTTTATTATGTACGCGACCAAGCTCAACGGAAAAAAATTTCGATAAACAAAATTGCTTATTCCTTACAAAAAAGCTTAATTACACCTTTAATCAGAAAAAGTCTTGGGGCTTGTCAAAAATATGATATAAAAACATTAGTGG
This sequence comes from uncultured Planctomycetales bacterium, assembly GCA_964487145.1. GTDB lineage: Bacteria > Omnitrophota > Gorgyraeia > Zapsychrales > CAZAPN01 > CAZAPN01. Next base: position 1,691 of record CAZAPN010000031.1, read on the forward strand.
TCGGAGGGGGGGTCGCAGCCAATTCGATGCTGCGCCACGAACTGAACAAAGAATCCTCCTTAAAAAATATCCGTGTTTTTTTCCCACCGTTGTCCTTATGCACGGATAACGCGGCCATGACCGCAGGACTAGGCTATTGGTCCATCAAAAAATAATTGGAAAGGAGTCTCACCCTTATGGAAAGCACGATGTCCATTGTTTTTAAAATACTTCTCACCAGTGTATTATGTGGCCTCATCGGAGCCGAAAGGGGGATCCGGCATAAAGGAGCAGGATTACGGACCCACATCCTCGTAGGCGTTGGATCGGCCCTTATCGTGTTGACATCCTTTTATGTCTCTGATATATTGAAAAACAGCATGATCGTTGACCCAACTCGGATGATTGCTGGAATTGTAACAGGAATCGGATTTTTATGTGCGGGAACCATCATCCGGGGAAATGATTCGAGTGATATACGGGGATTAACCACAGCCGCAAGCTTATGGATTGTTTCCGGTATCGGGATGGCCGTCGGCGCTGGGCAATATGATGCGGCCATTATCGTCACGATTGTTGTCTTTATCGTCTTAACCTTTTTATTAAAGTTAGAAGCTTTCCTAGACACCCATTTTCACAATGAGTAAGGAGGTCCATTATGGCTCTTCGTGATCGGCGAGATATCAGAGAAACCCCTGAAAAAGTCATCGAAATTAACGCCAAGATGCAGGGGACCTTGTCCTTTAAAGATCCTGTGAATTTAAAAATTACAGGTCGTTTTGAAGGCACCCTCGAAGTGAAAGGGACCCTGACGATCGGTGATACGGCTTCGGTGGAAGCGCATATCAACGGCGAAAACGTTGTTATCGCCGGGAAAGTTAAGGGAGATGTGATCGCTAAAAAGATGTTGGTCTTAATGCCGACAGCCGTCTTATCTGGAAATATATCAACTCCCAAATTAAATATCGTCGAAGGAGCTGTGTTCCAAGGAAACTGCCGCATGTTCGAAGAGATCTTGGATGTCGAGGATCTGGCCAAATATCTGGAGCTGGAAGCCCCCGCGATTGTCGAATTAGCCAGCTCAGGAAAAATCCCGGCCACGCGCATGGGGGATTCCTGGAAATTCGAACGTTCACGTATTGATGAATGGGCCTCAATGGAGAAAGTGAAATAATGGCTGTTGACCAATTTATTTCTGTCCGAGAAGCTGCTCAGATCCTGGGGATTTCTGAAAAAAAAATCATGGACATGGTGGAAACTCACCAACTGCAGGCTTATCGGATTGCGGGCCAATTCTTGCGTCTTAAAAAAAGTGATATTTTGAATATCCAAAAAACTGGTCAAGTCGCTGTCGAAAACATCCAATTTGCCTATACCCCCCAGGAACGTTTCCGCGATTTTTTTTATTATAACGATTTTTACCTAATTTCCGTCGGGATCATCCTGATTCTTATTTTTTTAATCTTATATACTTAAAACATATAACAAAAAAAGACCGTTCACATGAGAGACCATTACACAAGATATATTCTTCCATTTGTATTAACTTTGTGTCTGTGCGTCACAACCGGATGCCAAGTTTTCCCTAAAAAAAATGACGAGGCAATGAAAAAAGAGATGCTCCAGATCAAGATTGAAAACCTGGAAGCACTCTACAATGCCATCAACACGCAACTCTTAAAATTAGGGACAAACCGATCGACCGTCCGAGATGCTTTCGGAGAACCGGATGATATTTATTCTTCGGCAACCGGCATCAGCACTTTTGAGATCTGGACATACGAAGACATACGACTGAAAACTGAAGGGAACCGACACCCGGTGCGCCTGTATTTCGACAATGACCGTTTGGTGAATTGGTCTTATTAGAGGAACCATCCTATTCGCTTATCCCTCAAGAAATCCCTTGATATTTCATTTTGATTCACGTAGAATTGAAAAACTTAAAAGCTTTTGGCGGCGTAGCTCAGCCTGATAGAGCAATCGGCTCATACCCGATGAGTCAGTGGTTTAAATCCACTCGCCGCCACTATCTTCAATCGCCTATAAACAATTAATTCCTCTATCCTGACCTGCTTATTACCTTGAAAAAATGCGAGACATCATCGCAAAATCCACACGAACAAAACATTAAAATAATGAATTTTATTGTGAAGTCCTGGGTTGTCATGTAAAATTATTTTATGTTTTAATTGTAGGTGTCATTCTCGGTCCATAGCCCCCAAAGATGAAAAATCCAAACAGATTCATCAATTACATAGAAAAATCATTGGGAATTTTGATCATTCTGCTTTGGATTATCGCTTTTGTCATTTTTCCTTACCCACCATTGATCTCAATTTTAAAAACAGGTTTTTATTTAGGAAATCACAATGGTTTTGTTTTGCCGCTCTTAAATGAAAATCCTATATTTTTTTGGATATATCTTCTGGTCATCCTGATAACAGCAAGCATCTTCTATGTCCCAAAAGCCTTCCTTCCCAAGGGACAGAAATTCTATGATGTTTTACTGTTCGTCACAGTTTTTATTTTCATTAACCTGGTTGGGTTCCAAACCATGTCTCAACATAAATTTTTTTCAGAAACAGCCGGAATCATCCACCTCAATCTCGATCGCAAACTGCACTTATTACTCGGAGACAGTTATCGATTCGCGAAATACGGTCAAAAACTTTTTTCTTACACAAAATCCTCAAAACCCAAAATGACGGGTAAACTCATCACGGATCTCGACTTATCCCAAACAGTCGAACCTTATATATTACGCTACGTTCTGTATCCCAAAATTGACATCATCAGTCCCACGGATTCTCCCGAATGCTTAGTCGTGTATCAAAAGAGGAATCCTGAAAACTCAATTCCGTCCCATTACAAAATAGTCGGAATTTATAACAAATCCGGATTATACGCACAAAAAGAGTGACCATATGTTTCTCATGAATACCCTCCAACTGATTTTGAGTATATTAATCCCTGGAATAATCGGGCTGGGGGCGGCCCATCTGTTGTTTCGTAAACGAGCGTTAAGCCGAATATTCCTGTTTTCTATTTCCTTTTGTCTGGGATTAGGATTCTTGACCTCTTGGATGATAGTCCTCTCAATGGTCCAAATCCCTTGGTCAGTGGAACTCATCAACTATCCATTATTATTTCTTTCCATCTTGATTAATCTCTATTTGATCAAAACCAATTCGACGAGACGAAAAGAAGAGAGGGGGATCAAGCAAATAACATCAACAAACCAAAAAACATTGACTTCGATAATTTACGCATTAATCCTCGGTTACATTTTTTATCAAATTTTATTTACTTTCTGGAAAGCCCTGAGTTTTCCCCTTTATACCTGGGATGAAATCTTTATCATTGCCATCAAGGCCAAAGTGTTTTACTTTAGCCAATCCCTTGAAAAGATTAATCTACTCCCCTTACCATCATATCCACTTCATGTTCCTCTATCAATGTCTTGGGTGGCGCTCAACTTAGGGAATTGGCATGAACAGTTTGTCAAAATCATCTTTCCTTTTATTTTTCTTTCCATTTTAGGAATCCATTTTACCTTTTTACGGCAAAAAACAAGTCGATTTTGGGCGACCTTAGGCATCGCACTTCTTGTTTCATCAAATTTTTTTGTTTATCACGCTAGCATCGCCTATCAAGAAATGCCTTTAATTGCCTATAATCTGTCTATTCCTTTGCTCTTCTTGCTGGCCCAACGAGAGAAGGAGGACGGGTTCTTGATCCTGGCTGGATTATTCGCGGGATTTTCCACCCATACGAAACTGGAAGCATTAGGGTATGTTGCGCTCAATTCATTTCTCTTGATCTATCTCCTGACAACGCAAGACAAGAATCCCTTCTTCATCAAGATAAAACGATTCCTGAAGTTTATTATTCCGGCTGGGATCATTTATCTATTGTATGTTTGCACAAGGATCCACTACCAGATCCCGACCGCCGAAGACAGGTTTATCTGCGATTTCACGGCAAATAGTTTTTCACGAATTCCGATTATATTCTCAACCATGATTGAGAATATTTTCTTTAGCGGTAACTGGAATATCTTGTGGCTTTTGTTATTGGCAAGTTTTTTAAAAAATCAAAAAAAACTGGCTACTTGTTTCGAAACAAGACTTCTAACACTCGCATTATGTTCCTATTTCTTATTATATTTCGCGATTTCCTTCCTGACACCCAATTTTGCCTCTATTTCAGGCCCAGAATCGCCGACTGTCTTATCACGGGTGATCTTGCATTTTTTCCCATTGGTCCCGCTTTTGATCGTTTTATTAAATTCCCCGGGGGGAATTGAATCCTAAAATTTTCAATCGTCGTTTTCCTCCGCAAAATAAATCATAGAAAAAAAATATTAAACACGTATAATAACTCTATTCTCAAAAGCACATTTTAACCGGAGTACATATTGATGAAAAACCTCCATAAATTACTTGTTTTAACAATCTTTTTACTCGGTGGATTGAACGTAGGGACGACGTCGGCATTCCCAGAAACCTTTTTTCCATCGCTTTCCGGTAAGTCAGAGGTAAAAGAAAAATATTTTTTTGTTTCAAAAGTGATCTCAGCGGATACGATTAGTGTGGATGATGGCCATGCCAAAAGAATCCGTTTGATCGGGTTAACAGCCCTCGAACCTCCTCGGCAAAGAAATAAAGAGGTAGATGAGTTTGGGATTATTATCAAAGAGGCCGATCCGACAACATCTTTGAACGAACAAGCTTTAAATTTCACCGCGAAACTTCTCCTCAACAAAAAAGTGAGACTGGAGTTTGACGTGAATGTCCTTGATGACCGTCAAAATACAATCGCCTATGTGTTTTTGGAAGACGGGACTTTCGTCAATGCAGAGATCCTGCGACAAGGTTTTGCTAATCTAAAAATCAGACCTCCCAACACAAAATATGCGGACCAAATGCGTGAGGCCTACCGTGAGGCACGGCAAGAAAAACGTGGTCTCCATGGAGACTAGAAACGATTTCTCAGGGACTAAACGTCGATGAAATATATGGTACCCGAAGTATGGATTGTCATTATCGTCTTGACTATCTTGCTCATTATCGCGGCCATCATTAGTGTCAAGTGGATGAATAAATTCTAAACAGAATCGTTTTGGTTTTTCCTCTATGAATCTTAATCAAAAAATCCTTAAAATCATCCGGTCTTCGCATCTACTAACGACCGGGGAGAAAGTCATCGTGGCTGTATCCGGAGGGCCGGACTCCACCTTTTTACTTCATCAACTTCTCCAACTTCAGCCTTCCTGGGGGCTAGATTTAATTGTCGCCCATTTTAATCACGGGTTGCGCCCAGGGGCCAAAAAAGATGAACGCTTCGTCCGAACCTTATGCGCCAAGCTCAAAATTCCCTATGTCATTGGACACGGGTATCTAAAAAAATCCCGTCACAAAGGATCGTTGGAGGAAATCGCAAGAGAGGCACGTCTCAATTTTCTGATAACAACGGCACGCCAATCGCAGGCCAGTTGCATTGCCCTGGGACACAACCGTGATGATTTAGCTGAAACGGTTTTAATGCGGATTTTACGAGGGGCGGGCCTCAATGGCCTTAAAGCCATCTTGCCCCAAAAAGAACTCCATGGCGTCAAGGTGATCCGTCCCTTGATTGACCTGAGCCGTTGCGAAATCGAGAAATATTTAAAAAAACATAAAATTCCGTTTCTCATCGACCCCACAAATAAGAACGAAAAATTCTTCCGAAACAAAATCCGACATAACCTTTTACCGTTACTTGAAAAACAATATAACCCCAATATTAAAACAGTTTTGGTCCACTTAGCCCAACAAAGCGCCATCGATTACGACTATATTGATACCATGGCCAAACAATACAACACCCGAGGAATCGTTCATCGAAAGTCAAAAAATCAAGTTCGATTAAAAATCAATTCCTTCGTCAAGTTACCATTGGCCCTAAAACGGCAGATCCTTCGTCAAGTCGTTTTAGAACTCAAGGGAAACATGAACGGCCTGACATTAACTCATATCGAAGGTATAGAAGACCTTATCCAAAATCGTCCGAATCATTCCGAAGTCCATCTGCCTCATTCATTAGTTGTGATGAAGGACCAGCCGACACTCATCATCCAGAAGAAAGACTTGAATTAATTCAATCGTACGCTATAATTTATTCACTTAAAAGATTCTGAAAGGACCTATGCCAAACGGAGATTCCCCTAAAAACGGTAAAACACCTTTAAAATTCAATTCCCGGAAGAAAAATTTCAACCGTCTTCCCAAGCCCCCTCTGCGCGGGCCTAACAACAATGGCCTTTTGACCTGGATATTGATTGTTTTCACGATCCTCGTCTTGCTCAACAATGTCAACGTCAATATGCCCTTAGCACAAAAAGAGTTGTCCTATAGTGAATTTTATTATTTACTCAAAGACAATATCGATCATCCCAAGATCAAATCATTACAGCTCACCGAAAATGAGCTTTACGGGACTTATGAGGATAATACAAAATTTAAAGTCATCATTCCGCCAGAAGATGAAGCCATCCTCAATCTCATCCGGACCAATGTCAAAGATTTCACAGTTGTTCCCTTAAACACGTTCTGGAGCAATATTTTTATCTCCTTTGGACCGGTCATCCTTTTGGTCCTTCTGTTCTGGTTTCTTTCGTATCGTGGATCCCAGATGGGAAATAAAATCTGGTCTTTTGGGAAATCAAAAGCCCGCATGAGCAATTTCAAAAACAAAGTCACCTTTAACGATGTCGCCGGGGTCGATGAAGCCAAGGAAGAGCTCCAGGAAGTCATTGAATTCTTAAAAGACCCGAAAAAATTCCAAAGGCTCGGAGGAAAAATCCCCAAAGGGGTGTTATTGATCGGGGCGCCGGGGACCGGAAAAACGCTCCTGGCCAAGGCTGTGGCGGGGGAAGCCGATGTCCCATTTTTCTCATTAAGCGGTTCTGATTTTGTGGAAATGTTTGTGGGTGTCGGCGCGTCCCGAGTGAGAGATTTATTTGAACAAGGACGCAAGGCCTCAAAGACATCCGGCAAAGGATGTATCATTTTTATCGATGAGATTGACGCGGTCGGCCGATTGAGATTTTCAGGAATCGGAGGGGGGCATGACGAGCGAGAACAAACACTCAATGCTTTACTTGTGGAAATGGATGGGTTTGACACTCAGCAAGGACTCATCTTAATTGCCGCCACCAACCGTCCCGACACACTCGATCCAGCACTGTTGCGTCCGGGTCGGTTTGACCGACAAATTGTTGTTCCGTTGCCTGATATTTTGGGCCGTGAAGCGATTCTAAAAGTTCATACCCAAAATATCAAACTGTCTCCAACGGTTGATCTTAAACTCATTGCCCGTCAAACGGTTTATTTTTCCGGGGCTGATTTGGCCAATGTCTGTAATGAAGCGGCCCTTTTAGCGGCCCGTAAAAATCACGAGGCGGTTGAAATGCAAGACATGTTAGCCGCGGTTGAACGCGTGACCATGGGACCGGAAAAGAAAAGCCGCGTGATCTCAAAACGCGAAAAAGAAATCACGGCTTATCACGAGGCGGGACATGCCTTATTATCCTTATTGATTAAAGAGGTGGACCCTTTCACGAAAGTATCCATCATCCCACGCGGGATGGCCGGAGGATACACCTTAACCCCTCCCATCGAGGACCGGCATTATTTCAGCAAAAAAGATTTAACCGGACGTATTACGGTGGCCCTCGGAGGACGTGCCGCCGAGGAATTATGTCTTGAGGATATCACAACGGGAGCGCAAAATGATCTTCAAATGGTCACCAATATCGCACGAAAAATGGTTTGCGAATACGGGATGAGCGATAAATTGGGAGTCCTGACCCTCGGGCATCATGAACACCAACTGTTCCTGGGACGGGACATGCTCGAACAACGAAATTACAGCGAAGAAACAGCCAAAGCCATTGATATGGAGGTCCGCGACATCGTTGACTCGAGTTATCAGCGAGCCAAAGATCTTTTGAAAGATAATCAGGAAAAATTACACCTTTTAGCTAAGCGCTTGATCGAGAAGGAAGTCCTCGACGTTCATGAGGCCAAAACCTTGTTAGGATTTGAACTCGACGCAAACGATCCAACTCCGCAAGCAACCGTCTAATTAACTTTTAACTTTCCTGTGTCAGTGAACGGATGATCGATAAAGTTCTCCACGAACCTTGGGTTCTTTCCGAGGGTCTCCAACGAAAGTTTTTCAAAATCACGGCAAGAAATTTCTCTATTCCCCTCCGTCAAGAAACAAAAATCATGGGGATTATCAATCTCACCCCCGATTCATTCAGCCAGGATGGCTTACTCGCGCAAAACCCCTACGACACTTCACGGATATTAGAATTCGCCCAAAATATGGTCATCAACGGTGCCGATATCCTTGACGTCGGAGGTGAATCAACCCGCCCAGGTGCAAAGCGTATTTCTGATGAGGAAGAAATTTCTCGGGTCATTCCCACGATTAAAATCTTGGCGAAAAGAATTCGAAAACCCATCTCCATTGACAGCTACAAGGAAGAGGTCATCCATCGCGCCCTGGATGCGGGAGCCAGCCTTGTCAATAACATTCAAGGGACTCGATTGCAGAAATCGATGCTCAAGATCATCCAAAAATATGACGCCGCTGTCATTCTCATGCATATGCGCGGAACCCCGCGGACCATGCAAAGCATTATTCACTATGATAACCTCATCGAAGAAATTATTGAGGAGCTTCGAAAATCCAAGGAAAAATGCTTGGAATTTGGAATCAAATCGGATAAAATCATAATTGATCCTGGAATAGGTTTCAGTAAAACCGTCGGACACAATCTTGAAATCATCCGCCGATTATCCGAATTTCAAGTTCTTGACGCGCCGATTCTGATTGGACCGTCCAGAAAATCATTCATCGGAAAAGTTTTAAATAAGGACGTGTCCGATAGACTTCTGGGAACAGCGGCCGCTGTATGCGCCTGTATCTTCAATGGGGCCCATATAATCCGTGTTCACGACGTCAAAGAAATCCGTGATGTCATCCGGATTGCGGATGCGGTCATTCATTTTAAGAAGTGGAATCCTTAATCAGGCCAATCGAACCCCTAAAATCCTATGACAAGTATTATATGGATCATGATTAAACCCATTATTGAGATTTCGATTCTCTGCGTTGCTTTCTATCGTATCCTGGTATTTTTTGCGGGAACACGAGCATTTCAAGTTTTACGCGGAATCATTTATTTGGTTGTTGCTTTCTTGCTCTCGCAAATTTTAGGCTTTACGACCCTGAATTGGCTCTTAACAAAATTATTCGGAATATCCATCATTGCCTTGCTCATTATTTTCCAACAGGAACTCAGGCACGGCCTCGCCCGATTGGGACAGCAACATCTGTTTACGGTGACCCTGGAAGAATCCGAGCTTTTGGCCCTGATTGAAGAAATCATATCTGCAACCGTAAAATTATCATTAAGCAAGATCGGGGCCCTGATGGCCATTGAACGTGAAACCAAACTGGAGATCTACATTGAAAGCGGTGTCAAGATTGACAGTGAACTGACCTCGGAACTTTTACAATCGATTTTTTTGCCACCATCCCCTTTACACGACGGAGGTGTCATCATCCGCGGTAAACGGATTGCCGCGGCTTCGTGTCTTTTCCCGTTGTCCGAAAATCCCAACCTGAATAAAATCCTAGGAACACGACATCGGGCCGCCTTAGGCATTAGCGAGCAAACCGATGCCATCGTCATTCTGATTTCGGAAGAAACAGGAGAGATTTCAGTCGCCATGGAAGGGCGTTTTATTCCGGTCATCAATAAAGAACGTTTCCATGCCCTTTTAAAAGAACTCTTAATGAAACCCAAAAAACGACGGCAACCAAACAGTTAATTATTGGGGGATTTCTGTGATCAAAAAATGGTTTACCCATAATCTTAGTCTTAAAATTATTGCCTTAGTCCTTGCCATCATCACCTGGCTTTATGTCAACGGTGAATTAATCAAGTTCACTCCTTAATCTTATGCCGACCTTAGGTGTCAACATTGATCATGTCGCAACCCTACGCCAAGCCCGGGGGGAATCGCATCCTGACCCGATTCAAGCCGCGCTCATCTGCGAGAGAGCAGGGGCCCAAAGTATTGTCGCCCATTTGCGAGAAGACCGCCGACACATTAATGACAACGACATTGACCAACTTCGCCGCAGAATCACCACACGTTTTAATCTTGAGATGTCCATTAATCCTGAAATCGTGACAATCGCGACCAAAATAAAACCTGATGAAGCAACACTCGTGCCCGAACGGCGTCAAGAATTGACGACCGAAGGGGGATTAAACATTATTCAAAATTTTCAGTCCATCAAAAATGTGGTTAAGAAATTGAACAAGGCTGGCATCCCTGTCAGCCTTTTTATTGCTCCTGTGAAAGACCAAATCAAAAAGGCCAAAGAAACAGGTGCCGACATCATCGAAATTCACACCGGGGAATATGCGAATGCAAAAACCGTGTTCGCGATGAAAAGGGAACTCACCCGCATCAAGTTGGCCGCTCAATTTGCCAAAAAAATCAAATTGTCCGTCAATGCTGGTCATGGTTTAAACTATACCAATACAAAAGCAATTGCCCAAATTCCGGGAATAGAAGAGCTCAATATCGGACATTCCATTGTTTCGCGTGCGGTTTTTGTGGGATTACCTCAAGCGGTTAAAGAAATGCTTAAACTGATACGGATCGAACGATGATCTACGGAAGCGGAATCGATATTATCGAAGTCGAACGGATTTCAAAAGCTGTTAAAAAATGGGGGAAGGACTTTCTCGAACATGTCTTCACCAAAGAGGAGATTGAATATTCCCAAAACCGCCATGATCCCAGTCAGCATTTAGCGGCCCGCTTTGCGGCCAAAGAGGCGGTCTTAAAAGCTTTTGGTGATAACGCCCATATCACTTGGAAAGACATCCAAATTTTTAAAGATAAAAACGGCAAACCCATCTGCGTTTATAAAGATAAACGGTTTAAAAAGAAAATCCTTATTTCGATTTCCCATACCAAGAACTATGCGGTTGCCAGCGCCATTATTACGTCGTAATCCCAACGTTCACAAAAATGACTTCGGCCATGTCCTTGTTTTAGCCGGATCACCCACAATGCTCGGAGCCGCAGGGCTAACGGCTCTATCTGCGATGCGTGCAGGTGCAGGCCTTGTCACCGTCGGAATTCCTAAAAGTTTTCATTTAACTCTTCAGAAAAAACTCTCACCGGTCATCATGACACTTCCTTTAAAAGAGACCAAGGAGCAAACTCTTTCTCTCGATGCATTTAGACAGATTCATCGGGTCTTGGACC
>CAZAPN010000032.1:0-12956 GCA_964487145.1 uncultured Planctomycetales bacterium
TGTGGTCGCGTAAAGTGCGTGCTCATTTATTATTCCATCTTCAGCTTTCGCTGCATCAGATCGCTCACGGCCTTTTGCGGGTCTTTGTTTTTATAGATAATATTATACACTTCTTGAGTTATTGGCATAGGAACTTTATATTTTTGACTTAACCGGTGGATGGCCTGGACGGTTGTCACCCCTTCGGCGACCATGTCCATGTGTGAAGTAATATCATGAATTGTTTGTCCTCTCCCGAGTTGTTCCCCAACCGAACGGTTTCGGCTGTCATGGCTAAAACACGTGGTGGTTAAGTCTCCCAGGCCGCTTAATCCGGCAAAAGTTTTCTCTTTGGCTCCCATGGCCTTTCCTAGTCGAATGATTTCCGCCAATCCCCGGGATAAAAGTGCGGCCTTGGCATTGGTTCCAAGTCCAATCCCATCGCAGATGCCGGCAGCAATCGCAATAACATTTTTGACACTTCCTCCCAGCTCAACGCCGATCGTATCGGAGTTTGTGTAAATACGAAATCGGTCCGAATTAAAAATTTTCTGTAATTCTTGGGCCACCTTGAGGTTTTTGGAGGCAATGACAGCCGTTGCCGGCAATCCCTTGGCCACTTCTATGGCGATGGTCGGTCCTGAGAGAATCGCGAGTCTCACCGTCCCTAATTCTTGATGAATAAGCTCAGACATGGTTTTTAAAGTTTTTGTGTCAATCCCCTTGATGACACTGAGAATAGTTTTTTGGGAAATATCTTTTCCCTTGAGTTGTCGAATGATGCCCGGAGCATACTTTGATGGAATCGCGATAATGATTAACTGACTATCTTCGATGGCCTGAGTGAGATCATCTGAAAAGATGATGCTTTCAGGAATTTTGATATCAGGCAAAAATTTTTTATTGATTCTATCTTTGCGCAGACACTGAAGGTATTCAGGGAAAGGTCCCCAGATTTTAACAGGATATCCTTTTTTAGCGAGGTGGATTGCAAGCGTCGTCCCCCATCCGCCATCTCCCAGAATCGTGATTTTTTTGATTTTATTATTCATTAATAATAGTAATTATATTAGAGATTTCTTAAGAAACACGGATAGTATTATATACGATAGCCTTAGCGATTCAAGGGAAAAATCTTTCCGTCTTTCGACGATGAAAAAGGCGGATTTTAGAAATAGTTTTTATTGAGAATGCTCGGGAACAGGATTTATTTTGATTTCGAAAAGTGAGAAATTATCATTTTCATAGACTTTTTTAAAGTTCGGGCTGGCCTCGGCTTGGGGGGCATAGTACCGCATAAAAATAAGATAGTTGACTCTATATTTATAAACTCCTACGGCCATGGCGGAACGGATATCAGCGTTGTTATCTAGCCGGACTTTAAAGGGCTCTATTTCGCGGACGCGTTTGGCCCATTCCCAGGCTGCGTTTAAGTCAAATCCAATAATCCCACAGTCGCGGTAACAGCAAATGACACTGCGTTCCGAAAGAATGCGAAACCCTCCCATCTCGGTATCATAGGGGGTCATGAAAATGGCATTTTGGGGTGTATGGTCCCGCACATAGAGTTGAATGTTTTTCCAGTCGCGTTGCAGTTTCCAAAAACCGGTTTGTGATTTTTCTTCGATGAAATTGCGGGTGAAATGAGTTTTAACCCCGGTTATAAAAATGGCGATTAAAATGGCGAGAATAAAAAGATAATTTGGAGTTTTGAGTGTCTTGCGGACCCAAGGAACATATTTGATGATCAGCCCAATCACTGCTAAAACCAGCACGCTAATTCCGAGGATAATTTTTCCGCCCGGTTGAAATTTGAGGATGTGTCCGGTCATCACCCCAAGGAAAACAAGGCCCAGGAACATTAATCCTACGCTGGCCCATCTCCTTTTTTTTGAAGGATGCCGTAGTTCTGACCGGAGTGACAATAAAAGGGTTAAAAGCGATAGGGACAAGAATGCGGAGATCGGGCCGTAGGAAAGAAATCCAAAGAGGATGATGATCAAGAATGCGCTGAACGGTTTTTCTCGTTTCAGGGAGTGCAGCACGAAAAACACGGTATATCCGACGAGGAAGAACGAAAGATATTGGGCATAACGCACGAGATTTAAATCTAAAACAAACCGTGTGGGAAAGTAAAATGTGAAAATATAAGTTATGGTCCAGGCCAAGAGCGAGGTCAAGGCGATGATTTGGACCTTCTGGTCTTTTCGGAAAGTTTCATTGTGAAGATAATTTAATAGGAATAGGGCCAAAAGGAAAAGATAACGCTTGGCGTGAAACACCCAAACAAGAAAATTCGAGAAAATATATTTAAAGGAGACCCCTTCAAAAATAAATGTTTGCAGGCAAGCGATTTTGTAGAGCGGGATCCAGTCGAGGGTTGAAGCCGGGGGCGGGGTCAGAGGTTGTGGGGTCAATCGACGCTGGATAATCCAGATGAGAATCGGCAAAGCGCATAAAAGATAAGCGCCTGCACTTTTCAAAAGAGGTTTCAAACCTAATTTGCGGATATTCAAAAGGAGATACATCCCGATGAATGTCATGGGATAGAGGCTATAGAGGGCGTGAAAGTTTGTTCCGATCCCAAGGATTGCTGATGCTAAGAGAAATTTTTTGCGATAGAAAAAGTATATCCCGGCAAAAACGATCGCGAGGGTAAATTCCTGGTGGGAAAAGGTGTTATAAAGGAATTCGGGGATATCCCCCATGGAAAGTAAAATTAAAACACAGACGCAAGAAATCCATCGGTTTTGTGTCACTAGACGCCAAAATTTATACATGAAGAAAAACAGAAAATAGCGTGAGATCAGATAAAGGACGAGATAAGCCCCTTCGACTTGCCGGGTGCTGATCAGCTTTGAAAGAATGATATAAAAATAGGAAATGAAATTGTTTTTAAGGCTTGTGACATAATAATCCCCTGGATACAGATGCGGATTGATGAGGGACTTCAAGAGAGGAATTTCCAAGTGCTGGTCATCCCAGGCGTAGCGGTATCCTTTGATGGCGAGAAAGAATAGCGTCAGGAGTAAGGCGATGACCCAATCACTTTGGAGAATTCGTCTGATTTTGTCAATGGCAGCTTTCATAAGCGGTTTGAGTTAAGGTTTGAATAAAGTCTCTTCTCTTTTGTCGTGTGTATTATACACGCTGGTGAGAAAACGTATCAGGACAAAATGAGTTATTTTGTCTTCAGAAAATTTCCGATTTCTTCGGCCACCAAACGATGAACATAAGAGTTGAAGTGATTGTCCTGCGGGATGATTCGATATTTTACCCCGTCGAGGAGTTTTTCTTTAAACATCGGCAATAAATCCAGGACCTCGTAGCCTAATTCGTTTCCGAGCTTAGCCAAATCTTTGTGGGCTTCTTCGAGGGGGTATTTTTCATAATTGACGGTAATCGGAAAGATCAAAAGTATTGGTTTTTCAGTCGAATGTTCCCGGGCCTTTAGAAAAAACTCATATAAATAATCATGGACGATTTTCCATCGCTCCAGGTATGTTGGATCATTTTTTTTGTAACGATTAATGATTTGCTGGTGAAATTCGTCGATTGTTGAAGATCTAAACCTTAGTAAAAAGTCCCGAATAAATCGAATCACTGGCGTTGAATCCGCCAGGGAATATTGTAGAAATTTCTGAAAGCGATTGGCATAAGGCTGATCAGGCATGTCATTAAGATAAAACCCCAGGATAATGCGGTTGACTTTGTCGCTTTTTTTAAGGAGAGAAATGAGCGCAACATAGGACGGCAAATCCGTTCCCGGCCAGGCCAGAATGTGAACTTTCCGTGGTGTTGAAGTTGTTTTAAGGATTGATTCCAGTTGAGCTGCGGAAGTTTCGGTCGTTGATACCCCCTGCCCCCACACAAAAGAATCTCCAACAAAAATGATATCGTTCTGGCGAAAAGGATAAAACTTTAAATATTGACTATCAAGCTTTGTTAAATCATCGGCCACCGTTCGAAACATTTCAAATGAAGATTGAGGGATGGGAATATTTCGATGTTGTGAATCTTGAGGGCTTTTGACAAATTTTTTCTTAGGAGTCATTAACTTCTGAGTCGTTGTTAAAAGATTTTTTACCGGAGCACGGATAGGCGTTTGTGCCATTGGAGAAAATCCCGGAGATTCCGAAGATGATATGTTCTCCTCCCCTGGGGCCTGAGAATTCTCTTCGGTGTGTAAATCTTCCACATCTGCAGAAATTTCCAAATTGTTTTCCGGTAGATAGTGTTTGTTAATTTGAAGTTTTGCAATTTTAATATAAGTGTAAAGTGCTCCGTCGGCGAATGAGGTTGTTAAAAATAAGCCCCCGAGACACAAGGCGATGATTGAGAAGGCTTGCCTATGGTTTTGAAACGATTCAAATGACAAAATCAGCATGGAAAAACCGCTGAATAGCCTCACCAAAATCCAGATGGTATTAATAATGGGTAATTGGTGCATCATGGCATTGGCGGTGGCGAGGATGGTTGCGACAATCAAGGCCAATAAAACGAAAAGCTTTCCAAGAATAAAACGCATTCGGCAAAATTGGTAAAACGATACATACAGAAAGATGTTAAATAAATTTAAGAAGACGGCTCCTTTGGAATATTTTCCAAAGAATTCAGGATATTGTGAGCTGACAAAAACTGCGGCGATCGCGGGATATAAATAGATGAAAAAGGGTAACCATTGGATCCATAAGGTTGGTTTTCTGGATGGGGTGTTTGTCATTAAACCCTGAAGGGTAACATGCGTTTGATTTCCCCCTCGTCGCTGACGCGACTCGGGGTAAATTCGCGCATTGACTTACGCTCCCTTTTAAAAGGCCTTAAGCTTAGGGAGCGAAGCGACATAAGCTTTAGGCCTTATTACTCCGAGCCAAATAAGAACTATAAAGGCGAGGAGCCTTTCCCCCTCGTCGCTGACGCGACTCGGGGTAAATTCGCCCATGCAACTTACGCTCCCTTACGGTCGCGTAAGTTGCGGGCTCATTTAAGCGAGAGAAGGGAATCGAACCCTCGTGACCAGCTTGGAAGGCTAGCGTTCTACCATTGAACTACTCTCGCATTGAGTTTTTCAAAAGATCTATTTTCTATTGTTCCATTGCTCTTAACGCTTGTCCCGCCTTCGGCGGGATCCCGTTCGCACCAACAACTTATGTTCCTCGCTTTGCTCGTCCATAAGTTGTGTGCTCATGGGAGAAGGCTAGCGTTCTACTTTAGTTTTTCAAAGGTTCTATTGTCTATTGCTCAATTGTTCTCAGTATTCTATCGTCTCGGAACCTGATTTTGGAATATAATTAATAATTGATAAGCCCAGAAATCATTTTTCCAATTTCATCTAGTTCATTTTTTATCGAAACATATTCTTGCTCGCTAACGAATCCGCGTCTTTTGCATATCTCGAGAATTGGAACGCATTCAAATACGGAACCTCTGGCGATTCGAAAGAAATTGATCCGATCAGCTTTGTGAAAACGCCCATTCCCTTCGGCAATATTGGTCGGGATTGATAGGCAAGCCCGATTGAATTGATCTGTCAGGAAATAGCTTCCTTTTGGAAACGATTCTGTTAGACGATGAATTCTTTCTGAAAGATCGATAGATCTTTTGTAAACTTCCAAATTTTCAAATAGAAATGACATAGGTGCGATCCCTGAGTTGAAATATACAAGTCATCAATCCATGTTATTGAACTAATGTCTATTGCTCAATTGATCTGTAAATTTTAGCCCTCTAAAACGCTTAGAACAATAGACAATAGAGCAATAGACCGCAATCGAACAATTGATTTTATTGTCTATTGTCAATTGTTCTATTGCTCTGGATTTTCTCCGAAGGAGAAAATCCATGGGCAGAGGAGGATTCGAACCCCCGTAGCGCGAAGCGCAACAGATTTACAGTCTGTCCTCGTTGGCCACTTGAGTATCTGCCCAGCTTTTCTATAAATTTTTATGGTAGCTGGTCAGGGATAGAATCTTATCTATAAGAAAGTGTAGATGTAGATTCTATCTCTGCCCGATTTTTCTATATGGGTATTAAGGTAATTGGGCAGGGATAAAGTCCTTTCTATCAAAGGAACAGATGTAGACTTTATCTCTGCCCAGCATTTGTCAAAGAATTTATAGGGTTTATAGGGTGTAGGGGGCAAGGGCTTAAAATTTCCACTATCCCCTATTCCCTTCACCCTATTCCCTGAAATAAGCCGACGAGAGGATTTGAACCCCCGACCCGCGGTTTACAAAACCGCTGCTCTACCAACTGAGCTACATCGGCATCATTATTGACCTTGATTTATCAAATGAAAAGATCTCAATCGGAAATCTTTTATACCAGATTTTCAAATGACTGTAAAGAATGTTTTCGGGGTTTTCTGAAACATCCTGCAAACAAACCTCGCCTGCCTGCCGGCAAGGCAGGTAGGTTTGTTTACGGTTTTAGGGGAGCGATGGCATTCAAAATAGCCTCGTCATTAAACTCAAGCTTCTTGATTTCTTTGGTTTCCCTGTGTTCGAGGGTAGTGGAATTTTTGGTGATTTCGGTGACGACATATTCCCCCATGCTGTCCCCTACGGTATAGACCGTATCATCGATTAACGCGGTCAGAACTCCGTCACGGATACTGGTCCCCTCCAGAACAAATTCGACTTTCTTGACAGTTGCAGCATCGGTGGCTGCCGTTTGAATGGTATTCGCCTGGATTTTCTTTTCAAGATCGCTTAATTTTAAGGCCAGGTCGTGTTCTGTTTTAACTTTGTGGTAGCCCTGATCACTTAACAGTACGAGTTTAAAAAGGAAAATCGCGAGAACGCACAAAGCTAAAAGACTGAAAAGTCTCAGGCGGAATGCTGGCTCAACAATAAGAAAACGGACATAGGGTCTCATCGGGATTTGATCGCCTCTAATTTTTTCTGGAGTTTGAGGGCTTTTTGATAGTCGGCCTGGGTATAGGAAGATTGGACATCACGGATATTCTTTTCAATTATTTTCAAAAGTCCAAAGAGCCCCAAGCAAATCAGGATTAATAGCGCGAACAGCCCTGTGCTTACTTTAAAGAAAATTTTCCGTTGGCGTAGGGTCAGAGCATACCGTCTCAGAAGATTCAGCCCAAAAAATGTTTTTTTGGCTGAAAGACCTGCCGAGACATCAATCGCAGGGACTTGTCGGATCTCCGCCGGAAAATCTTTTTTGATGGCCGAAACAAATTCATTTCTCGCCAAGGTCTCTCCTGCCATATAGACGATGTTAAAGTCTTTTGTCGCACTTTTCGCACACGAGCTTCTCATGGACTGGATGATTTCATTCTTGGCTTCTTGGGTATCTTCATAAGGGATTTCGCGCAGCCATTCGCATTTTCGATTCTGGAAGATGGCGAGATTGATTTTGTTCGGTTTAGAAAAATCCAAAACAGCAAAACGTTTTTCGTCGATGGTGTTTTTCGCCAAAAACGAATCGATGCTCGCGATGACAAACGGCTTCATCAGGACAGGGATCATGCGGGCTTTGCTCGCGGCAATGCGGTATTCCCAAATCAGTTTTTTGGGGATGCAAGCAAAAATGCCTGTAATGATTTCGTCCTTGATGTTTAAAATTTGATAATGAAGCGCAATGTCCCCGATGGGAAGGTTTAAAAGTTCAACGGCCTCGAACTTTAAACAGTTTTTTACATCTTTTCGCGCGACATTCGACAAGGTAAACGGACGAACAATCACCTTGGGTCCGCTCACGGCAAGCGCGACATAAGGATATTTGACCTTGCATTCTTTCCGTGCGACGGCCAGCTTTCCGTTTAATTCTTCAGGAGAAGAAACTGCAAAAGTTAAAAGTTTATCGGACATAGTTGAGTAAATTGGTTTTTTGTGTTAGAGAGCAGCTGCGATTTTAGATCGGAAGCTCTCTCCATTTTCTGTTTGAGGAGTTCCCTTGATTTTTTAAGGCTTCATCATAATGGATTTTTGCATTATTGCCAAGTATGACCGAGTTCCCGACCATAGCACCGAAAAACGTACAATTCTTATTTTTGATATCAATATTTGTGTCTGGTGCGTAAATAGTACCAGTAACTGTAGCGTTATTCTTTATGTAGATTCCTGGGTTGTCAGGGTCGTTTACTTTGTAAGCACTGAAGAGTTGAAATTGTGAAGGGTTCCCTGGGTTCTGAACTGTGAAGTTACTTTTTACTAAAAATTGACCATTGGTATAAATGGTAACATCCGCATCTGGCTTTAAAACAAATGTGAGATTGCCCGGTGCATTTAATGCTGTTGTTGTGCTATACAGATAAAGCCGAACTGTGCCTTTGAATTCTAGCGTTCCGTTGCCCTCGAAATTAATTGCCTCATACTTATGGTCTTGCTCACTGATTATTATAGTTTCGTCTTTAGCAATGGTAAGGGTTTCAAGCGTGCTGAAATTTTCAGGAATAGTGACACTTGGCAAGTAAACATTATTTTCATGTGTGGGTGGAGAATCAGGTGGTTCATAAATGCTTCCATGATCGACCGTCCCTCCTGGACCAGTACTTAGATGACCATAAATAGTGGCAATGTTTCCGAAAGTAATGATTCCGCTACTTTTCCCGTTGGAGCCAATGTCTCCTATATCATCTTCTGTGTCTGATTCGTCGTAGCCTTCTCTAGAATCATAGCTATCGACTGTAAAATTCGTTCCAGTTACAATCTTTTCCTTAGCAAAAATAGCATAATTTAATGGATATCCCCCTTGAATTTGTACTTTTCGCTGAACAAAAAGTGGGTGTCCCCCCGCTCGGCTGGGGAATGAACCTATTGAAGTGAGGGTTGTATTCGCGCTGTCTAATTCAACATCAAAATCACCATAATCGGTTATCTTGTCCTTCAATTTTTTGTCGCCACAATTTTTGCAGCCCCCTGTGCAGGCGGTTCCATCACTGACTCTAAAAAAACCCTGGCATTCATTATGATTATACTCCCATAGTCCTTTTTGAAGACCTGCTTCAGCAAGCCAAAAGGCCTTTGTCGAGGCCGTGCGTTTTTCAGCGGCCTCATTTTGGAGGGTCGCTAAATATAACGTGCTGAATCCCAGGAGTGTAAAGACCAAAATAAATCCGAGAACAATGATTAAAACAGACCCTGATTTGTGATTTATTTTTTTCATGGGTTCCTTCGAGTAATGGTTGTTTGGAGTTCAAACGGTTTATTATTTTTTTCCCCATTCAAGGTCAATGTCACATAATGGGGGCTTGGGCAGGACGGAGAACAGGTGACATTCCAATGTAAATCAGCACCGGGCACAGAAAGAATGACTTCGCGGTTGGCCTCATTGTTTTTATCGGGTAAATGGACAAAATCCCTTTGCGTGCTTCCCGATGCCTGATATAAACCAAAAGCTTCATTCCCAATAATCAGTTGCTGTTGATTGACCCACGGAGGATTTGATTTGTTCGTCACGAAATTGACACTTGAAGAGTCAGCGTTTCTCATCCGATTTTGGACCAGTTTAAGACCATAAGATAAATCATTATAAATCTGTTGCTCATTGTTCACCTTGTTAAAGGACATCAATGAAATGCTTGAAATCACCCCTGCCGTCAAGACCAAAATCGTCGCGCAGATAAGGGCGATGAGCAATTCGACTAAAGAAAATCCTTTGAAATTTTTCATGGCACCATATAGGTTGCTAAACCGATTGTTGTCGGATTTTGGGCATCAGCCTCGGTCCAGCTTACTTCAAGCTCTATTTGTTTTTTTATATTTGGCGATGTTCCTTCCACATCAGTGATTCGCCTTCTCCATGCAGCAGTAAAATCACCAAAAGTGATTGATGAGGGATTCTCCCATGTCCCTGGAGCCGGATTTGGTAAATTGAGATAGCCGTCGTTTTTAATCAGTTCCATTTGTTCATTCGCCATCTCCATCGCGATTTTTTTATGCATGGCCTTTGTCATGATGGCGCTTGCATTCGTATAGATGCTTAATCCTGCGGTGAGGATGATGGCCAATAATAATATCGAAATCAGAACTTCGAGCAGTGTGAAAGCGTTTTGTCGGGAGAGTTGCATGGTTTAAATTCGATCCTGTAATATATCTTGCTGAGTTTAAAACGCAGCTGTTCGCAAATTACACACAGATTGTCGCAGATTTATCTGCGAAAATCTGCGTTAGATTTGCGTCAATTGGCGTTGATAAAGTAAAAAGTCAGCAGAGTTTATTTCGGTATCTAAAATTTAAGGTTATGGTTAAGGTTAAGAAGCCAGTATGGTTTTTGGGTTATGGTTATGTTTTAAACGTAACCATAAACTACTCACTATACCGGCCTCTTAATGATCAGTTTTTCAAAGGTTCTATTATCAATTGCTCTATTGTTCTACTATTTTCTTCCCAGATTTTACTCCTCTTCGTCGTAAAATCTGGGTTAATTCGGGCATTAACTTACGCTCCTTACAGTCGCGTAAGTTAAGCCCTCATTTATCGCACATTTGATTTACGCTCCCTACGGTCGCGTTTAGAAAGCCTTGCGTTTATGGAGCGACAGCGACATAAATGAAAGGCTTTCTTACTCCGCATCTGCCTACAGGCAGATGCGGAGGGAATCCGGGATATATTGCTTCATTTCCCAGATTTTACTCCTCTTCGTCGTAAAATCTGGGTTAATTCGCACCTCTAACTTACGCTCCCTACGGTCGCGTAAGTTATAGGTGCGAATTTTTAATACGCAGACCAAGTTGCACCAGCGTCATATGAAACAAAAGTTCGGCCGCTGTTGTCCATTTCTAAACGATAATTAGCTACTTCAATATTAGTAGTTGCGCAATTAGTGTCAGCATCACCGACACATGCTTCAGAGTTTGCACCATTTGCCCTGATGATAAAATCAACCGCATGTGGAGTTGTAAATAATGTTGATGTCCCAGTTCCCATATCTTGACGGGTCCCATCAGCGGCGGTCCCTGCAGCATCCACACTATATGCCCCATTTGAGAAATATTTAGCAACACCTTGGTCAACTTGGACTCCTGCAGTACCCGGTACCGGTTGGCCAGTTGTTGAATTATCTGCAGCAACGACTAATCGTGTAGGTAAGCCATTTTGAATAGTCCCAGCGGCAACAACTGTAGCGGTTCCTCCATTGATGTCAAAGTAAAAGGTATGACTTAATTGATAATCACGTAAGGCTTGGCGAATTAAACCCATGGCTGCCACGGCTTCTGAAGCCTTAGCTCGGCGGGTATTGGCCATATAAATCGGTGTTGCCACAGCCGCCAAAATCGCCACAATGATTAAAACGACCAATAACTCAACCATCGTAAAACCTTTTTTGTTTCTCATTTCGTACTCCTTTTTAGTTGGTTAATGATAATGTTGACCATTTATTCAAAGATTGCACGGATATTGTAAAATCCAAGTTTTTTATGTCAAATCAGTGCAATCATATCGTTTTTTACCCGCATCACCCCTTTCTCCTGTAATATTTTCTAAATATTTTTTTCTAATTTATCTAAACTAGCACCTTTTTGTTCCGAGCCGAACAAATTAATCGAGGCGAGGAGCTATTTCCCCTCGTCCGCCATGCATCTTGGCGGACGAGGGGTAGATTCGCACCCTTGATTTACCCTCCTTGCAGTCATGTAAATCAAGGGCTCATTAATCCCCCCCCCAGATTTTACTCCTTTTCGTCGTAAAATCTGGGTAAATTCGCCTCGCCACTTACGTTCGTCGTTTCACTCCTCCGTAAGTGGCGGGCTCATTTATCTAATCGCTGAGGACATCTGAAAGATCGGTAAATAAAGGGCTAAAACGACAATTAACACGATCCCGCCTATAAATATGATTAATACCGGTTCGAGCATGGTTGTGAGATTTTGTAAAGTGATTTCAATCTCTTCGTCATAATATTCGGCGGTTTTTAAAAACATTTCGTCAATCCGGCCGGTTTTTTCGCCGACCGCGGTCATCTTGGCCACGAGTTTTGGAAAGATCGGCATTTTACGGATTTCCTCAGACATGGTGGCGCCGGATAAAACGCGTTTACGGATGCGGCCAATGGCGTCCTGCATGAGCCCGTGCTGGCAGACCTGATAAGTGATATCAATCGATGAGGCCAAACCAACGCCGCCGGATAAAAGAAATCCCATCGTCGAGCAAAAGCGGGAAATCAAGGATTTGTGGATGACCTCTTCGCCTATCACGGGAAGCCTGAGCTGGAGTATGTCCAGAATATAACGGGTTTTCGGTTTGCGAGATAAGTACCAAATGCCGACAATCGAAACCAGAATAACTAAAATGACAATCCATCCGTTTTGTAAAACCATTTCGCTAAAGCCCACCACGATGCGTGTTAACATGGGCAGCTTCACCCCGGCCCCGGTAAACATCCCTTTGAATTTAGGGATCAGAAATAAGACCATGACTAGGACAACAACAAAGGCGAACCCGACGACAAACAGAGGATAACGGATCGCGCTCTGGACCTTGTTTTTGATGCGTTCATAATTTTCGAGATATTTTGCCAAGCTTGCCATGGTTTTATGGAGATCTCCGGTGGCTTCCCCCGCCCGAACAATCGCGGTATAAGTCGTTGAGAAGACTCTTGGAAATTTGGACAGGGCCGCTGAAAAGTCTAGACCCCCTTCGATATCGATACGCACGGAGTCTAAAATTCTTTTGAAGTAATCATTTTCCATATCTTCGGCAATTGTTTCGATGGCTTCGGTTAAAAGAAGCCCAGAACCTAAGGTGGCTGCGAGCTGACGGCTGAAAATCGCCAGTTCTTTTCCGGACACTTTTTCTGTTAAATAAAGAAAAATGGATTTTGATTTTTTTGCGGATCTTGCTTTTTCTTTTGTCGCCGCTTTTCTCTCAAGCCCTTCAATCTTGACGGGCAGATAGCCGCGCTTTTTAAGACGTGCGATCAACTCAGCTGCGCTATCGGCATAGGTAATGTCTGTGATTTTCTTCCCGGTTTTCGCATTTTTCGCGATGTATTTGAATTCCATGTTTTCTCCTACT